>JAHFCU010000006.1 GCA_023249305.1 Gemmatimonadota bacterium | reverse complement strand
TCTCTTCGCGCAAGGCCTGGTTCAGGGCTTCACGATAGGTGATGATGGGCATGGGCGGCTCAGCTCGTCGTGTCCACGAGAACATCCTCGTACAACGCCGCCGGCGGGGGCTCCGGACTGGCGTCCGCGAACTCCCACGCGTCCTGCACAATCGCCGCCACGTCCTTCTCCATCGCCTCCCACTCGTCCACTGTCATCGTGCTCGCGACGACCATCGCGTCACGCAGCGAGAAGACCGGGTCCATGCTCTGGTACTCGTCGAGCTCGTCCTTGCTGCGGTATGTCCCGCTGACCGCATCGGACATCGAGTGGCCACGGAACCGGTATGTGCGCACCTCGAGCAGTGACGGGAGCGATTCGGCGCGCGCGCGCGCGATGGCCGTGGCCGCCGCCTCACGCACGCTGTGCACATCCATGCCGTCAATGACGATGCCGTCCATCCCCTTGTAGCCGTCGGCGCGTCGCGCGAGGTCGTCCACCGCCGCTGCGCGCTCGACCGCCGTCCCCATGCCGTACCGATTGTTCTCGATGACGAAGAGCACGGGCAGCTTCCAGAGCGCGGCCATGTTCAGCGCCTCGTGGAACGCGCCGATGTTCACCACCGAGTCGCCCATGAAGCAGACACAGACTTGGTCGCCGCCCCGGTATTTCACGGCGAAACCGACACCGGCCGCGAGCGGCACGTGCGAGCCGACAATGCCGTGCCCGCCGAGGAAGTTCGTGTTGCGGTCGAACATGTGCATCGAGCCGCCCTTGCCGCGCGAACAGCCGTCGATGCGGCCGAACAGCTCGGCCATCACGGCGCGCGGCGTGATGCCGCGGGCGAGCGCTTGCCCGTGGTCACGATACGTGCCGATGACGTAGTCGTCGGGGCGGAGTTGCCCGATGATCCCCGTGGAGACGGCTTCCTGCCCGATGTACAGGTGGCAGAAGCCGCCGACCTTGCCGAGCGCGTAGGCCTCGCCGGCCTTCTCTTCGAAGCGGCGCTGCAAGAGCATCGAGTGCAGCAGCTCGCGGTCGAGCGCGGAATCGCCAGCGGTGCGCACAGTGCGCGACTCGCCCTTGGCGTCAGCTTTCTTCTTGGATGCCATGTGCGGGAGGGGGGATCAGACGCCAGCCGCCTGGACCTGCTCCCAGGCGTGATAGCTGGAGCGGACCAGCGGTGCCGACTCGACGTGCCGGAAACCCATCGCCATGCCCTGCTCGGAGAACCAGCGGAACTCCTCGGGCGTCACGTAACGGTCGAGGCCGATGTGGTCGTCAGAGGGGCGCAGGTACTGGCCGATGGTGAGGATGTCGACGTCAACGCGCCGAAGATCCTTCATGACCTCGACGATCTCCTCGTTGGTCTCGCCCATGCCGACGATGACACCGGTCTTGGTGGGGATCTGCGGCGCGAGGCGCTTGGACGTGCGAAAGATCTCCATCACACGCTCGTAGCGGCCGCCGGGGCGCGCCTTCTTGTAGAGCCGCGGCACCGTCTCGGTGTTGTGGTTGTAGATGTCAGGGCCGGCCTCGAGCACGGTGCGAATCGAATCCTCGTTCCCCTGAAAGTCCGGGACGAGCACTTCGACCGAAGTGGCCGGGTTGTTGGACTTGATGAGGCGCACGGTCTCCGCGAACGCCCATGCGCCGAAGTCGGGCAGGTCGTCGCGATCGACCGAGGTCAGCACGACATGCCGCAGGTTCATCTTGCGAGACGCTTCGGCCACGCGGGCGGGCTCGGCCGGGTCGAACTTCGGCGGGCGGCCATGCGCCACCGCGCAGTAGGCGCAGTTCCGCGTGCAGACGTCACCGAGGATCATGAAAGTGGCGGTGCCGTGATGCCAGCACTCGCCGACGTTGGGGCAGTGCGCCTGTTCGCAAACGGTGTTGAGCTTAAGGTCGCGCATAAGCGACTTCAGGTGGAGGTAGTTCGCTCCACCCGGCGCCTTGACCTTCAGCCAAGCCGGCTTCCGTTCGGGCAGGGGGTCCGCCCGGTGCCGTCCCATGATCTGGTGCAGGTGCTCGCTCATGCTGGTCGGGGCGAGGGGGTCCGAGTCTCGGCGACCCGTGTCGGGATGATGAAACTAGCGGGGTTACGGGGCAGGGTCTAGGGACAGTAACCGTTATAATAATCTTTAGAGGTTACTTCAATCTTCTGGCCGTACGCGGCGGGAGCGGGCGGTGTGGACTGCGGTGGCACCTCGTGCGGACGCGAAAGGGTCGGCGGGAGCAACGGTTCGCGGGCATGACAGCAGAACGGCGGCGGCGACCCGAGGCCGCGACGCCGAAACCTCGCGACCCCCTCGCGCGTATGGCCTACAGCACCCGCAACGAGGTCTCCATGCTCCGCACCATCTTTGGGATTGGCATTCTCGCCCTGCTCGGCCTGTTCGCCCTCAAGGTCTTCTTTGGCCTGTTCGGCGTGCTGTTCGGGATCTTCTTTGTTCTCCTCGGGTGGGCCGTGCGGATCGCCATCATCGGCGGCATCATCTACCTCGTGCTGCGGCTCGTGATGCCGGAGACGGCAAAGAAGATCGAGGAGCAGTTCAATAAATAGACGGTGGACGGTTGAATACCGGCTGTCACGTCAGAGGGGCGCGATCCTAATCGGGTCGCGCCCCGTTCCATTCGCGCCCTCGCCCAGCGCGCATCCGAGTGCTGACTAGCCGATCGCGTCCACGATCGCCCACGTGAGCAGCGGCAGCATCAACTCGTGGTGGCCGGTGAGCTCGTACCCCGCGCCGCCGGCCATCGTCGGGCGCTCCACCACGTTCACATGCGGCCGGTAATGGCGCTGCATGTCAATGTCGCAGGTGACGAACCCGGTGGGTTTGCCAGCGTTGAGATTGCGCGCGACGGTCAGCGCCTTCAGGAAGACCTCGGGCATGATGACGGCGCTTCCGCAGTTGAGCACGACGCCGCCCTCGTGCAGCCGCTCGATGCTCGCCGCAAGCCGACGGAAATCGCGGTGGCTGGTCTCGCCCACCGCGGCGCCGTTCGCGGCGGGATGCTGATGAATGATCTCGGCACCCAACGCGGCGTGCACGGTGACGCCCACGCCCAGCGAGCGCGCCTGCAGGATCACGCTGAGTTCGGGGTGCGCGAGCGCCGGTTCGGCGGCTAGTGCACGGCCAACGCTCTCACCCATGCCCCAGCCCTCCGCCATGCCCTTCACGAAGGCATCGTTGAGACCGCGCCCTGTCTCCTCGGCCATGCCGAACGTGCCGTCACGCAGTCCCGCGGCGACATCCTCGCTGGTCGCGCCGAAACGGGCGATCTCGTAGTCGTGAATCGCCGCCGAACCGTTCATGGCCACATCGGTGAGAATGCCGCGGCGCATCAGGTCCACGAGCAGCGGACCAACGCCGGTCTTCACCACATGCCCGCCGAGCATCACGATCACGGCGCGCTTGGTGCGATGGGCTGACACGACGGCGTCCACGACGCGCCGGAAGTCGGCGGCCTTCAGCACGTCGGGCAGGGATCGCACGAAGGCGTTGAACGAATGGTCGCCGCCGGGCGGCGTCGCGAACTCGCCGGCGCTCACCTTGTTCGGGCGGCCGGCGACGGGGACGGTGCGCACCTTCGACAGGTCGGCTTCGCGGGGCATGCTCACTTGGCGCCCTCCGGCGGGGCGAGAACGGAAATTGAGCGGAGATACAGGTTCAGCGATCCGAACGCGAGCTTGCTCTTCATCTGCACCATGATGCGACGCGCGTCGTCCGTCAGCCAGATCTCCGCTTGGCCGTTCTCGGAGAAGATTCCCTTGGTCTTGATGATTGGCTGGATGACGATGCAGTCGAACGTACCGGCAGAGACGCGCACCCGCTCACGGCGCAGGACGCGGATCCGCACCGGGTTGCGGTCGGGAATGAAATAGCGATTGAACTCGTACGTCTTGCCGAGGATCAGCGGCACCGTGCGAATGAAGTAGAGGAACGACCCATCATCGAGCGGCTCGGCCACCGATGGTTTCTCGGTCTTGCCGACCTGAAGGTACGTCTGCTTGTCGGGGAAGATCTCGAACGTCTTCTGGCGCTCACGGCCGATCTCGCTGAAGTCCTGCGCGAAGCGAAGCGACGAGAGCGTGGCGGTGTCCATCCATGTTTCGAGCACGTCGTCTACGCGCAGGGCGAGGTAGCCGCCGTGCACGGTAAAGCGGCCATGCCAGGCGGGGCGGCCGCGCACCGACTCGATGCCGGCGATGTACATCTCGCCCGACCCCGCTCTGATGAACCCGAACTTCACGTCGTAGGCGAGGCGTTCGCCGATGCTCCACGGTACGATCTTAACGTCGGCGGCCAGTGCGCCATCCTGGGCGGCGAGGCGCGCGGCACTCGGGCCGACAGCAACCATCATGACGACGGCGGCGGTGACGCGACGTGTCGGCGCAAACAACCCGCCGTGCGGTAGGCGGGGATGCGTCGCGCGGTGCGATGCGCGGAGGTTGCTCACGCGGGGGAGGCGGCGCGGCGCTTCCGCGCCGCCCAGCCGGCGCGGAGTATCGCCTTGAGGTCGGGCCAGACCTGCACGCGCGTCGCACGCCGACGGATGTCGTAGCGCGGTTCGACCGTGACCGACTCGATGCGGCGGGCAACGGACGTCGCGGCGCGCAGCAGCTCGAGGTTGGCGACGCGCACTGGACCACTGGTCACCGGGGCGTCTCCCGCAGCGCGCACGACGTCGCGCACGACCGTGATGCGGAAGATGCGGAACGTGTCGAACGGATCGCCGACGCCATCCACCGTCAACTGCGCGCGCACCAGCCACAATCGCGTAGCACGCCGGGCCCAGCGGGCAAGCTGGCGCACGGCGGCTGGTGCCGACGCCACGGGCGCCGGCTCGGCAACGACGACGTCGGCGCCGCCTTCGAACCGCTTGATCAACTCGGGCAGATGCTCGGGCTGATCGGTGAAGTCGCCTTGCATCAGGACCACCGCATCGCGGCGCGGATACTTGGTGCGCTGCGCCGCCGCGCGGAAAAGCGCGTCCACAGCGCGCGCGTAACCGACGCGGTGCTTCCCGCGCAGGACCGTCAGCGGAAGCGCCTTGTGATACGGCTCCAGCACCGCCGCGGTCTCGTCACTGCTCGCGTCATCGTAGACGAGGATCTCGTACTCGCGCGAGAAGTCCCGGAAGACCTTGCGAATTCGCCACAAGAGAACGCCGATGGTCGGCGCCTCATTGTGCGAGGGGATGCAGAGGTAGAGCACGGGCGTTAGCTGAGGCTCGAGGAGGGGGGCAACCTCAAAAACTACCGGGACTGCGGGGCGCGCGTCTACGGGCGCGCCCGTGGAACACGGATCTACGTCACACGCGAAGCCGTGGCGCGCGCGGACAGCACCTGCTCATAGACCGCGGCCGTGCCGCTGACCATGCGATCCACGCTGAACTGCGCCGCGCGCGAACGGCCGCCTTCGGCAAGCCGCCGGCGCAGGGCGTCGTCGGCGACCAACTGTTCGACCTCTCGCGCGAAGGCCGGTACGTCGCCCGGCGTCGCGAGCAACCCCGACGCGCCGTGCTCCACCAACTCGGTAAGCCCGCCCGTGGCGAACGCGACCGGCGGTATGCCGAGCGCCATCGCATCAATGACAGCCGTGCCGAGGCCCTCGGCGCCCGAGGGATGCCAGAGCATGTCGAGGCCGGCCATCGCGTTGTGAATGGCGTCCACGAAGCCGGCGCGATACGCCGGGATTCCGTCGAAGTCATCAGCGCCGTGTGCAGCGCCGCCGAGGAGTACGAGGCGCAGGCGGTCGCGCGTTGGCGCGCTGAGGTGACGTGCGATGGCGTGCAACTGGGCCACGCCCTTTTCCGCTGTCATCGCGCCGACGACACCGCACAGGAGCGTCCCCTCGGGCCAGCCCGCTTCGCGCCGCCAGTCGCGCGCCGTGCCGACCGTGGGTGCCGGCACGCCGGAGTACACCACCGTGCACCGCTCGGCGCCGACGCCACCCTGCTGCAACGTGTCGCCGACGGCGCGGCTGATGGCGATGAATCGTGCGACACGCGATCCGTACTTGAACCGGCCCTTCGGGACGAATGGGACGCGGCGGGTGATGACTAGCGGCACGCGCACGCCGATCAATGCGCCGAGCGCGATGGCATGGGCGCGTGCGTCGTGTGCGTGCACGATGTCGGGGCGCCAGCGCGAGAGGATGCGGCGCACGCGGCGCATGGCGAAGACGTCGAAGTCTGCGCGCATGGCAACCGCGGCGCTGGCGATGCCCTGCGTCTTCAGCCGCCCGGCCAGCGGCGAGTGCGGTGCGGCGACGACGAGCGGCTCAAGGCCCTGTTCGCGCTGTGCGCCGGCGAGCAGGAAGACCTGCCGCTGGCCGCCGCGCCAATGGCGGCCGCTGTCGAGGTGGAGGATTCGCACTCCCTAAATATGGGGACGAGGGCGGAGTGCGGGGGCTGGGAGCGGGGGGGACGAGTGGGGGGACGAGGAACGGGGGACGGCTTACCCCTTCATCTTGTCGCACGCCGCCGCGAACGTGGCGAAGATCGCGCGATCCCACGGCTTCGAGTCGTCGATCAGCTCTTCCGGGTGCCACTGCACGGCGAGCACCCACCAGTCATCGCGCGTCTCGACGGCCTCGACGACGCCGTCGGGGGCGTACGCCGTGGCACGCAGCGATGGCGCGAGCTCGTCCACCGCCTGATGGTGGAGCGAGTTCACCTCGATCTGCTTCTGCTTGATCGCGGCGGCCAGACGCGAACGCTCAAGAATCGTCAGGCTGTGGACGCGATGCGTGCGCGACGTCTCGAGCGAATGGGGCACATCACTCGGCCGCTGCATGCCAAGGTCCTGCACGAGGCTGCCGCCGAGCGCGACGTTGAGCAGTTGCATGCCGCGGCAGATGCCGAGCAGCGGGCGCTTGGCCTCGCGGGCGGCCTCGACGAGCGCGAGCTCCGTGGCGTCGCGCTTCGGGTGCGATTTCTGCGTGGCCGGGTGGCGATGGGCGTCGTAACAGCTGGGATCAATGTCCTCGCCGCCCGTGAGGACGACGCCGGCGACGCGGTCCACGACGGCACGTGCCTGCTCGGGGGAGAGCGACGGTGGGACGATGAGCGGCACGAGCCCGGCCGACTCGACGGCGCGCACGTAGGCCTCATTGATGCGCACGCGAGCGTACTTCTCGGGCTTGGTGACGGGCTTGGACGATGCGGTGAGGGCGACGAGGAGCGGAGGCATGCGTAGAATGTAAGGCGGGTGGCACCCGCCGAGCGACCATCGCGCGCGCAGCCTCCCGGCGACAGTCGGCGAATTCTCCGGACGCGAACGGTTGGGGATTCGTCGGAACCACGACAACGCAGTATCGTAGTGTGTGGTGCGGTGCGCGCCGGATCAGCCGATGCGTGCCGATGTGACCTGCACCTCGAGCGCCCGTGTTCGAATCCCTCAAGACGACCATCGCCGACCTGCTTGGCGGCCGCGTCCACCCGAGCGACCGGCGTGCGGTCATCAACGACATGAAGCAGGCGCTCGTCTCCGCAAAGCTCGGCGTGGAAGACCTCGAGAAGGGCGTGGACGTGACCCGGCGCAAGCTCACCGTAGAGCGTGAAGGACTGGAAACGGTCACGCGACGCAAGGGACTCGCCGCCGGCATCAGCGACGCCGAAACGGTGACGATCGCCGAGAAGTTCGAATCACAGCACCGTGAGCGCATCGCCGTGCTCGAGCGCAAGCTCGAGGCGCAGGAAGCCGAGGCGGCGCTCGCGCGGCGCGACTACGACGAGATGCTGACGCAGCTGAAGGCCGCCTCAGCCGGGGCGGGCAGCGTGGGCACGGGCGGTGCACCATCCAGCGCGTCGCGCATGCCGAGCGACGCCGAGCTCGGCCTGAGCGACGACGGCGCGCTGAACGCGGAACTCGATTCGATGCATCGCCAGCGTACGCGCGAGGCAAAGGACGCCGACGCCGCGGCGCGGTTGGAGGAGCTCAAGCGCCGGATGGGGAAGGAGTAGACGTCCCCACAACGTTTGACGAACGGCGCTCCAACGGCTACATAAAACCATCCGCGCAGGCCCCGATGCTCAGCGGGCGCGCGGCGATCTCACGAATCAACGCCCTTTCCAAATCCTGGAGAAGACGCATGAGCGGTGCAGCCGAACTGAACCGGGACGGTACAGCGATCCCCGAGTTCAAGCAGGTCATGGGGCATCCCCAGCCCCTGTGGATGCTCTTCATGTCGGAGTTCTGGGAGCGCTTCGCCTTCTACGGTATCCGGTGGGCGCTCGTCTTGTACATCGTGGCACAGTTCCACGGTGGTTCGGCCACGGGGCAGGCGGAGGCGAACCTGACGTATGGGTCGTATCTCGCGCTTGTGTACGCCGTGGCGATCTTCGGCGGTTATGTCGCCGACAAGGTGATCGGGTACCAGCGATCAATCCTGACCGGCGCCGTATTCATGGCGTGCGGCCTGTTCATGATCACGCTCCCCGACCCGATGCTGTTCAAGCTCGGCCTGTCCACCATCGTCGTCGGCAACGGGCTGTTCAAGCCGAACATCTCGACGATTGTCGGCAAGTGCTACGCCGCGGGCGATGAACGCCGCGACTCGGGCTTCACGATCTTCTACATGGGCATCAACGCGGGCGCGTTCCTGTCGCCGCTCATCACGAGCTGGCTGGCCAACCGCGTATTTGGCACGGAGGCGATGCCCGCGTACAAGGTCGTGTTCCTCACGGCCAGCGTCGGCATGCTCATCAGCCTGATCTGGTTCTACGTCGGCCGCCGGCGCCTGCAGGGCATCGGCGCACCGCAGGCGGACCAGCAGAACCGGCTGCGCGTGATCTACGTGGCAATCGGCGGTATCATTGCCGTGCCGATCATCTACACGCTGCTCGCCGTCGGCGGCAAGAACCTGCAGTGGGTGCTCTCGGCGATGTTCGTCGGCCTGTCGATCATGCTGCTAGCCGAGGGCGTGCGCGAGGGCGCAGTGGCGCGCGACAAGACGATCGCGATGCTGCTGATCTTCGTGTTCAACATCATGTTCTGGATGTTCTTCGAGCAGGCGGGGAGTTCGTTCACCTTCCTCGCCGAGAACATCGTGAACCGCGATCTCGGCGGCTGGACCTTCCCGACGGGCTGGTTCCAGAGCGTGAACGCGGTGGCAATCATCGCCTTTGCGCCAATTGTGGCATGGGTGTGGGTGGCGCTCGCGAAGAAGAACATGAACCCGTCGATCCCGCGCAAGTTCGGGCTCGGCCTGCTTTTCAACGGCCTCGCATTCCTACTGCTCATGTACACGCTGTCGAGCCTGGTGAGCGCCGCGGGCAAGATTCCGTTCTGGACGTTGGTTGCCGTTTATCTGATCCAGTCGGTGGGCGAGCTCTGCCTGTCGCCGATCGGACTCTCCATGGTGACGAAGCTCGCGCCGATCCGCCTCGTGGGGCTTGGCATGGGCGGTTGGTTCCTCTCGACGGGTATCGGCAACAACCTATCGGGCATCTTTGCCAGCGAGGTGAGCGGCAAGGAAGGAATGACCACCGCCTCGGCGCTGGGCGGCTACACGTTTGGCTTCTGGGCACTGACGGCGGCGGGACTGGTGCTGTTCCTCGCCGCGCCGCGGGTGCAGAAGCTGATGCACGGAGTGAAGTAGAGGCAGACGGGAGATGGGAGACGGGTGGTGGGAGAACGCGAGCGGCGGCCTTCGGGCCGCCGTTCGTCTTATGGCGTCGTGCAGTGCGCGCGGAATCGCGTGCGGCTACCAGGGAAAGCGCGGGATGGCGGCGAGGAGCGCGCGCGCGGCGTCTGATGACGGCGCGCCGAACAGCGTGGCACTCGGCGCGCATTCGACGATGCGGCCCTGCTGCATCACCGCGACGCGCGTGGCGATGCGCTCCACCAGCGCGAGGTCGTGGGCGATGAAGAGGTACGTCAGGCCGCGCGAAGCCTGCAACGCGGCGAGCAGGTCCAGCACCTGCCGGCGGACGAGAACGTCGAGGGCGGAGACGGCCTCATCGAGCACGAGGAACTCAGGCTCCACCGCCAGCGCGCGCGCGATGGCAATGCGCTGACGCTCGCCGCCCGAGAACTCGTGCGGGACCCGCACGGCGTCAGCCGCGCTGAGTCCGACTTCCTCGAGGAGACGCACGACACGTCGGTCGGCTGCGGCGCGCGGCGCGAGCGCGTGGATGTCGATTCCCTCACGCACGATGTCGCCGACGCGCATGCGCGGATCGAGCGACGCCTTGGGGTCCTGGAAAACGACCTGCGCGCGCCGGCGGAACCGCGTGAGGCCAACGCCGCGTAGCGCGCGCACATCGGTGCCGTCGAAGCGCACGCTCCCCGACGCAGGTTCGATGAGTCGAAGGACGGCGCGGCCGAGGCTGGTCTTGCCGCTGCCCGACTCGCCGACGAGCGCGAGCGTCTCGCCGCGCATGACGTCCAGCGAGACGCCGTCCACGGCGCGGCGGTGTGGGTCGCGCGCCGCCGTTGCGTGCGGCGCGTAGTCGACCACGAGGTCGCGCACTTCGAGCAGGGCGCTCATGCGCTCTGCGCTCCGGGACGTACTGCAGCCACGAGCGCGCGCGACTGCGGATGCTCGGGAGTCGCGAGGAGCTGGCGCGTTGGCGCGTCCTCCACGACGCGCGCGTCGTGCAGCACCATTGTCCGCGCGCAAGTGGTGGCGATGACGCCGAGGTCGTGGCTCACGAGTAACAGTGCCATGCCGCGTTCGCGCTGCTGCGTGCGCAGAAGCGTAAGAACCTGCGCCTGCACCTCGACGTCGAGCGCCGACGTCGGCTCGTCGGCGATGAGCAGCGCGGGGTCGAGCAGGAGCGCCATCGCCAGCAGCACGCGCTGGCGCTCGCCTCCGGAGAGTTCGTGCGGGAATCGCCGCGCGCGCTCGTCCGGTTCGGGCAATCCGGCGCGGCCAAGCATATCGACCGCGGTGCGCGTTGCACGCCCTGCATCACGCTCGCCGTGCGCGCACGCCACCTCAGCCACCTGCGCGCCGACACGCAGGCGCGGGTTCAGTGCGGTCAACGGCTCCTGAAAAACCATCGAGAGTCGGCGGCCGCGCAGTGCGCGCCGCGCGCCCTCTGATGCGGATACAACGTCAAGGCCGTCGAAGAGCACCTGCCCGCGCACGTTCAGCGCCGGCGGCAGCAGGCCGAGCAGCGCGAGGGCGAGCGACGTCTTGCCACTTCCGCTCGCGCCGAGGAGTCCAACCGTCTCGCCCGCATTGATCATGAACGAGACGTCGCGGAGGATGGTGGTCGCGGCGGTCTCGCGCGAGGCCGCAACGCCCACGTGCAGCCCCTCGACGGAGAGCAGCGGGGTCATCGGCGATGCTCCTCGCCCGCGATCGCGGCGCGCAGGCGGTCGGCGAGCACGAGCGCCGACCCGACTGTGAGCGTCACCGCACCGAGGGGAAAGACGACGAGCCACCACGCCGTGGTGAGGTAGTCAGTGCCGTCCAGCAGGATGTTGCCCCAACTCGGGAGCGGCGGCTGAATGCCGAGTCCGACGAAACTGAGCGCGGCCTCGAGCGGGATGACCGCCGCAAGCGCCAGCGCAGCGGCCACCGCGATCTGCGGAGCCACGGCCGGCAGCAGGTGCTGCCAGACAATGCGCCAACGCGAGGCGCCCAGCGCGCGCGCGGCGAGCACGTAGTCACGCTGGAGGTGATCGCGGAACTCGGCGCGGACGATGCGCGCGGTGGCAAGCCATCCACTGCCGCCGATGAGCGCGATGAGCCACCACGGCGACAGCGCGCCAAACGTGGCGACCAGCGCGATGACAACGAGCAGGCGCGGCATGGCGATGAGGACGTCGACCAGAGCGCCGACCGCGGCGTCCACCCATCCGCCGAAGACGGCGGCGAGCGCACCGAGCGCCGCGCCAAGCGTGACGGCGAGCAGCATCGCGCCGGCGGCTACGCCGAGCGAGACACGCGCGCCGTGCAGCACGCGGCTCAACACATCGCGCGAGAAGGGATCCGTGCCGAACCAATGCTGCCACGAGGGCGCCAGCAAGCGCAGGGTGACGGGATCGGGTTGCAGCGTCGGGTCGTATCGTGCGAGCCAGGGTGCGAAGAAGGCGACAAGCGCCGCCGTGCCCAACACTGCCGCCGCGATACGGGCCGGTCGGTCGTGCATCAACCGTCGCCAGGTGTTCGTGGCCATTACGGCTCCCGCGTGCGCCGCGGCGCGACGAGTTCGGCGATGACATCGGTCAGCGTGCGCGCAAGGACGGCGAGCACAGTGGCGAGCAGGACCGCGGCGAGCACGAGCGGGTAATCGCGCGCGAGCAGCGCGTCGAAGAGCGTGAGTCCCATGCCAGGCCAGCCGAAGATGCGCTCGATGAGCACCGCACCGCCGACGAGCGACGGGAGCGCGAGGCCGAGCAGTGCGATGACCGGTCCGATGGCATTGGGCAGCGCGTGTCGCCAGAGCACGTCCCACTCGCCAAGTCCCTTCGCGCGAGCCGTGCGGATGAAGTCCTCGTCCAGCACGCCGAGCAACGCCGCCCGCTGATGGCGCGCGACGCGCGAGGCCACCGCGATCGCGAGGACGATGGCGGGGAGCGCGAGGTGCCACACGAGATCCGCCACCTGTTCCCAGAGCGGCCAGGCGGCGGTGTCGCCGAGGCTACCGATGCCCGCTACCGGGAACAGTCGCCATCGCACACCGAGCCAGGTCATCGCGAGCAGTGCGAGCAGGAACTCGGGGACGGCCACGCCGCCAAGCGTGAGCGCCCCGAGCACTCGGTCCGGCCAGCGGCGATGATGGCGCGCCTGCAGCACTGCGATGCCGACGCCCGCCGCGAAGCCGATCACCAGCGCGACGCCCACGAGCAGGAGCGTGCGGGGCACCGCATCGGACACCACGGCGGCGACCGTCTGGTGCCGCGACGCGGAGTAGCCGAGTTCACCCCGCGCGAGCGCGCCGGCCCAGCGCACGAAGCGCTCGGTGGGTGGGCGGTCGAAGCCGTATCGCGCGCGCCACTCCGCGCGCACGCCGGGTGGGATGTCGGCGCCGTCGAGCGACGTGGCAAAGGGATCACCGGGCGCGAACTGCAGCAGCACGAAGACCGACGTTGCGACCACCGCGCAGACGGCGGCGGCGTGCAGCGCGCGGGTGACGACGAGGCGCGTCACGCCTCAGGGCGTGGGGGACGCACGGCGGTCGCGCGGCAGCCGCTGGGCCGGGTCAATGGACCAGCTCGCCACGTTGGCCCACCACGCGTCTGGGCGGAGCGCGCCGACGGTGAGACGCCGGTGCACGCCCGCGAAGAGGCGCGGTTCATAGAGCCAGATGGCAGGCGCGTCATCAATGGCAGCTTGGTACGCGGTGCGGACATGAGCGCGCACGGCGCCGGCGCTGGTCGCCGCGAGCGCGCTGTCCACGTGCGCGTCGAACGTTGTGTTGCTCCACCGTCCGAAGTTCTGCGTGCCGGCCGCAGGGCCCGGCGTGCTCCAGACGTCGCGCACGCCGCGTGGACTCGGGCTCGTGCGCACGCCGCCGACCAACGCATCGAACGCGGCGCGATGCGCGCGGTCGAGGAAGGCATTGAAGTCGGCCTGCTCGATCGTGACGCGCACGCCAATGGTCTTGAGCTGCGCCTGCAGCAGAACGGCGGCGGCCTGGCGCGCGCGGCTCGACGCGGGCACGAGGAGCGAGAACGCCAAGGGACGTCCGCCGCGCTCACGCACGCCGTCGCCGTTCGTGTCGTGCCATCCGAGCGAGTCGAGCGCGCGCGCGGCGAGTGCGCTGTCGAAGGGAATGCCGCGCAAGGTGGTGTCGGCCGTCCACTGCGTCCGCGAGAACGGGCCGATAGCGGGGCGCGCCAGCGTGTCGAAGATGCTGCGCACGATCGCGGTGCGATTGACACCCAAGGTCAGCGCGCGGCGCAGGGCGACATCACCGAAGATGGGATGCGCCCGCTCGGTGGCGGCTGGATCGCGCAAATTGAATTGCACGAACAAATAGTCGAAGCCGCCGTAGGCTTGCGCGCGCACCGAGTGATCCGCGGGCAGCTGCGCGAAGTCAGGCGGCGCGAGCTGCTCGAGAAAATCGGCCTCGCCGGCCAGCAGTCGCGCCGCGACCGTCGCGCCCTGCGCGGCGACGACATAGACGACCCCGTCAAGCCGCGGACGGCCCGCGTAGTACGCGGCGTTCGCCGCAAGCTCCAGTCGAACGCGTGGCATCCACGAAACAAATCGGAACGGCCCGTTGCCAACCGGCGCGCGAACCTCTGCGGCGTCGTGCAGCGCGGTGTCGGCAATCGCGGCGAGCCGGTGGGCCGGCAGCGGAATCAGCGTATAGACGAACGCGAAGAACTGCTCGGGAGCGCGTTCGCGAAAGTGGACGCGCGCCGTCAGCGCGTCCGGCGTTGCGATGGAATCGACGCTCGCCAGTGCGCTGCGCTGCACCGCACCCACGGCGCTGTCGGTCCAGACCTTGAACGCATACTGCACGTCGCGCGCCGTCACCGGTCGGCCGTCATGCCAGCGGGCGTTCGGATTCATGTGGAACGTGATGGTGAGCGAATCGCGCGACCACTCCCACGTGCTGGCGAGCTTCGGCACGAAGCCCGCGTCGCCGATCGTGTTCAGACCGGGGCCGATGTCGGCGAGCTTGTCGTAGATGAGTTCGGTGACGGCGCGCCCCTGGTTGGTCACTACCAGCGGCGGGAACAGCGTCTCGGCGTCAGCGCCAGCAGAGACGACGACGATGCCGCCCGTTGGTCCGCGGTCGCGACCACCACAGGCGGCGGCGAGACAGAGCACGAGGGCGAGACGGCCCAGGAAAATGCGGGTCACGGAGGAAAACAATAGGAGGTATCGGTCAACGCCGCCACGTCCAGTTCGCGTCGCGGAACCTCAACAGGGCGTCGTCGAACGCGGGATTGCCGCGCAACGCGTCATCACTCGCAAGTGCGAGCGACTCCGGGTTCGCAGCATCGGCATCGACGGCCACGACGCGCATCAGTGCGTCACGCACCGCGTCATACGATGCACGCGGTCCGAGCGCTTCGCGCAACGACGCGGCGGGAGCACTCGGCAGGAACGGCCCGGTGACGAAGTCGGCGATGCGGCGCTGGTCGTCGTCGAGCAGGATGGAACCGTGCTGGAGCAGTGCGCCGTCCTGCCGCACCTGCGCGCTGCCAACGAGCTTGCGGCCGTTGAGCGTCAGCTCACCCGCGCTCGGCACGGCGAAGCACGCCGCGCCCTCGGGGCGCAGGGCGCGCGGGTTCCGCGCCTCGATGGCGTTCACGCCAAGCTGCGCCAGCGCACGCAGCAACAGCTGGTTGAACCGCCGCACGCTCGCGGCAAGCGACTCCCCCGGCGCACTCGGCGCACTGATTGAGTAGGTGACCTCACGGTGATGCAACAGCGCACGGCCGCCGGTCGGACGACGCACGAGATCCACGCCCGCCGCAGCGATCGCCGCGGCATCGTACTGGCGTCGCGCCGCCTCGTGCCGGCCGAACGAGAGCGTCGGCCGCTCCCACGCATACACGCGAAACACGGACTCCCCCGTGCGCCGGGCGCGCTCCATCAGCGCCACGTCGCAGGCCATGTTCCACGCACCGTCGCGCGGACCAGTGTCGAGCAGCCGCCAGCGCGTCACGTCAGCGGGTCACGGCGAAGTAGATCACGTACAGCCACGACAGGATGCCATGGAGAATGGCCCACAAGATCGAGCGATTGACGCTCCACGAGATCGCGATGGCAAGCGCCGAGCCGAAGCTGATTCCGGCGCGTGTGGCTTCCTGACGAGCGGACACTGCGGCCTCCGTGCGGTGGATGGCGGAAGATACCAGTCGCAGCTAGCCCGTGCATTGGCTCACGCGGTGATCCCGGTGGCCGCGCCGTGTGGTGATCCGCCCCGCGAACTGCAAGGCATTCCCCGAGTGCATCGAGCGTGCCATCAGCGCGACCGCGTGGTTATTTTGTTGGATGTCGCGCGCCGCATCGCACCCGCACCGGGAGCGCCGCGCTCGCGCCGCACTGGAGAAGCGAACACCGTGACTTCGTCATCCATCCCGCAGGCAGACGTCTTCGCGTCCCGTCATAACGGTCCATCGGACGCCGACGTCGCGGCCATGCTGAAAGTCCTCGGGTATCCGTCGCTCGACGCACTGATCGACGCGACCGTTCCCGCCAACATCCGCCTCGGCCGCGCCCTCGACCTGCCGGCCGGCCGCTCCGAGCACGATGCGCTCGCCGCGTTCGAGAAGCTGGTCGCGGCGAACGACGTGTGGCGCTGCTTCATCGGCCAGGGCTACTACGACACGCACACGCCCGCCGTGATCCAGCGCAACATCCTCGAGAATCCGGGCTGGTACACGGCGTATACGCCCTACCAAGCAGAGATCGCGCAGGGGCGACTCGAGGCGCTGCTGAACTACCAGACGACGATCATTGACCTCACCGGGCTTCCGGTGGCCAGTGCCTCGCTGCTCGACGAGGGGACCGCCGCGGCCGAGGCGATGCAGATGGTGCACGCCGCCAAGTCGGGACGCGACGTCTTCCTCGTGGCCGATGATTGCCATCCGCAGACGATTGACGTCGTTCAGGCGCGCGGCGCCGCGCGCGGCATCACGGTGAAGGTGCAGCCCGCGTCGGCGTTCACGCTCGATGCAATGGTCTGCGGTGTGCTGATTCAATACCCGAACACCTTCGGCGCGGTGGAAGACCAGCGTGCGCTCTGCGACCGCGTGCACGCGGCAGGCGGCATGGTCGTGGCGGCCACGGACCTGCTCGCGCTTACGCTGCTCGCACCCCCTGGAGAATGGGGCGCTGACGTCGCCGTCGGCAACGCGCAGCGCTTCGGCGTGCCGTTCGGTTACGGCGGCCCGCACGCCGGGTTCCTGAGCACGAAGGACGAGCTGAAGCGACTCATGCCCGGACGCATCATCGGCGTCTCGCGCGACAGCCACGGCAATCCCGCGTTGCGCATGGCGCTTGGCACGCGCGAGCAGCACATCCGCCGCGAGAAGGCGACGAGCAACATCTGCACGGCGCAGGTGCTGCTGGCGGTGATGAGCGGGATGTACGCAGTCTGGCACGGGCCACATGGTCTGCGACGCATCGCGCAGCGCGTTCATCACCGCGCGGAATCATTCGCGGCGGGCGCCCGCGCGCTCGGGCACGCGGTGCTGCACGACGTCTTCTTTGACACCGTGCGCGTATCGCCAAAGGGCGGCGCCGCGGCGGTGAAGGCGGCCGCCGAGCAGCGGCGCATCAACCTGCGCTACTTCGCCGACGGGACGGTCGGTGTCTCGATGGGCGAGACGACGACCGTCGAGGATGTCGCGGATCTGCTGGCGGCGTTCGGCGGTAAGGAGACTGTGCCTTCCGCCGTGGACGCGCGTTTCGATGAACGCTTCGCGCGCACGAGCGACTTCCTCACGCATCCCGTCTTCAACACGCACCATTCGGAAACGGGGTTCCAGCGGTACGTGCGCTCGCTCGAGGCGAAGGACGTGTCACTCGTGCACTCGATGATCGCCCTCGGCTCGTGCACAATGAAGCTGAACGCGGCCGCCGAGATGTTGCCGGTGACGTGGCCCGAGATTTGCGGCATCCATCCGTTCGCGCCGGTGAAGCAAGCACAGGGCTATCGCGCGCTGTTCGACACACTCGAGGCGGCGCTCGGCGAGATCACCGGGTTCCACGCCGTATCGTTGCAGCCGAACGCCGGCTCGCAGGGCGAGTACTCAGGCCTGCGTGTCATTCAGGCCTATCATCGGTCGCGCGGCGAGGGGCACCGCAACATCTGCCTGATTCCGCAGTCGGCGCACGGTACCAACCCGGCGAGCGCCGTGATGGCCGGACTCAACGTCATCGTCGTGAAGACCGATCCACACGGCAACATTGACGTGGGCGACCTCAAGGCAAAGGCTGCGGAGCATGCGGCCAACCTGTCGGCGTTGATGGTGACGTATCCCTCCACCCACGGCGTCTTCGAGGAGGCGATCACGCAGATCTGCCAGGTGATGCACCAGCACGGCGGACAGGTCTACCTCGATGGTGCGAACATGAACGCGATGGTCGGCCTGTGCCGGCCGGGCGACATCGGCGCCGACGTCTGTCACTTGAACCTGCATAAGACGTTCGCGATTCCACACGGCGGCGGCGGACCGGGCGTCGGCCCGATCGGCGTGGCCAAGCACTTGGCACCATTCCTGCCCGGGCACGTGGCCGTGAAGACGGGCGGCGCGAAGGCGATCGGCGCGGTCGCGGCGGCGCCGTGGGGGAGCGCAAGCGTGCTCCCGATCTCGATGATGTATATCCTGCTGCTCGGCGGTGAGGGGCTCACGTATGCGACGAAGATCGCGATCCTCAACGCGAACTACGTGGCGAAGCGGCTCGAAGCGACCTTCCCCGTGCTGTACAAGGGAACGAATGGCACGATCGCCCACGAGTGCATCGTGGATCCGCGCTTCCTCAAGCAGTCGGCAGGCATTGACGTCGAGGATATTGCCAAGCGCCTGATGGACTACGGATTCCACGCACCGACGGTCTCATTCCCGGTGGCCGGAACGCTGATGATTGAGCCGACCGAGAGCGAGCCGAAGGCGGAACTCGACGCGTTCGTGGACGCGCTGATCGCGATCCGCACCGAGGCGGCGAAGGTGGAAAGCGGTGAGTGGCCGAAGGCCGACAACCCGCTGGTGAACGCGCCGCACACGCTGGGGCACTGCACAGCCGATGCGTGGACGCACGCGTACTCGCGCGAGACGGCGGCGTTCCCGCTGCCGTGGGTTCGGAACCACAAGTTCTGGCCGAGTGTTGCTCGCGTTGACAACGCGTTCGGCGACCGCAAGCTGGTGTGTGCGTGTCCGCCGATCGAGGCATACTCGGCCTAGCGGGCAACAGAGAACAACAGAGAACAACGGAGTCGAACAGAAGACAACAGAGGTCCGGGGCGATGGCTCCGGACCCCTGTCTGTTTCACTCTATTGTGTTCTGTGTTCTCTGTTGTTCTCTGCGCAGCTAATGCGCTCCGCCGCCCGCCGCCAGGAGCTTCTCGTACGCGGCGGCGTCCATCAGGCCCGCTACATCCGCCGGGGCGACCTTCATCTTGATCATCCAGCCGTCGCCGTAGGGGTCGCTGTTGACGATGGACGGCTCACCGTCGAGGCGCGGATTCACCGCGAGGACTTCGCCGGCGACAGGGCAGTACAGATCCGACACGGCTTTCACCGCTTCGATGGTACCGAACGTGTCGTGCGCGCCGAACTTCGCGCCGGGCTTGGGAAGATCGAGGTAGACGACGTCACCCAGCTCACCCTGGGCGAAGTCGGTGATGCCGACGAACACGACGGACGGGTCGTCGGTGGACTTCAGGTACTCATGGTCGTGCGTATACCGCAGGTCAGCAGGAATCGAGGGCACGGATGGCTCCGGGTGTTGCAAGGTGTGTGCGAATTCTACCGGACGCGCGCGGCGGGTTCAAGTTGACGCGGCACGCGCCGAGAGCGCGTCGAATACGGCGCGCGAGCGCGCCGCGAGCTCGGCCGGCGTGGCGTCGTTCTCAACGATCCAATCGGCCAGCGGCCGCTTCCGGTCAGGCGGCCACTGCACGTCGATCATGGTCGCGGCCTCGTTGGCACTGAGCCCGCGGTCGCGGATGAGGCGCTGAAGGCGCTGGTCGCGCGGCGCATCCACCAGCACGATCGCATCCACGGTGCCGGTGAGGGCCGCCTCGAAGAGCAGCGGGATGTCGCACACCACCAACCGATCGCCCCGGTTGCGCGCCGCGGCCACCGCGTCGGCGCGCAGCCGGGCGACTTCCGGATGCACTATTGCTTCGAGCGCGACACGCTCCGCGGGGTCAGTAAAGACCACGCGGCGCAGCGCGGCGCGGTCGAGTGCTCCATCCCCCATGACCACGTTCTTGCCCCATCGCACGCTGATGGCGCGTAGCGCGTCGGTGCCGGGCGCCACCGCCGCACGGGCGAGCACGTCGGCGTCCACGACCGTGGCGCCCCACGACGCGAACAGCCGGGCCACCGACGACTTGCCGGCCCCGATATTTCCAGTCAATCCGACGACGAGCATGCCGAACGATGGCGCCATCGGCGTGTCCCGTGCAACTTCCACCCGGTGATGCGACGCCGCGGCTACACGATCATCGAAATCATGCTGGTGCTTGCCCTGATCGCCATCATGGCGGCCATGGCGATGCCCAAGGTCTCGTTCCTGCGCTACCGGCAGGACGCATCGGGCCGCCAGGTCCAACGCACCCTGATCGGCGCCCAGCAGACGGCGATGCAGAAGAACACGAACGTGCTGTTCGTGATTGACTACGCGGCGTCACGCATGCGGGTGGTGCAAGACACGAACTCCAACGGCGCCGCCGACGCGAGTGAACGGTGGGTCTCGTGGGTTCTTCCGTACGGCTCGACGTTTGCCATCCCCTCGGTAACGGCGGACGGCGCGACGTCGTACTACGCCACCGGACCGGGAATCTCGACGACCTCCGCTGGGCCGACGATCACGTTCTACCCGAACGGGTCGGCGAGCGGCGATGCGTTCCTCTATCTCGGCGTCTCGAGCGGCCGCACCGATGCGTTGCGCGCCATTGAGTTCACGGGCGCCACCGGCCGCTCACGGCTGTGGCGCTACCTCAACGGCGGCTGGAATCGCGACTCGCTTTAGCGACTGGCGGCGACGCGGCGCTTGGAGCACGCCGCGCGCGGACTACGCGATCACGCCCGGGACGAGTGGCGCGAACTTCGCCGTGAAGTGCCGCAGGGCCGGCGGCTGCTCGACGATCCGCACGCCGCGAATCCGCGGCGCGAGCGTGTTCACGTGGGCGAGCACCTCGCACACGTAGTCCATATGGCTCTGCGTGTAAACGCGGCGCGGAAACGCGAGGCGCACGAGCTCGAGGTCCGACGCCCGCTCGCTGCCGTCCGGCTGCTGTCCGAACATCACGGAGCCGATCTCAACGGCGCGGATGCCGCCCTCGAGATAGAGCACCAGCGACAACGCCCATCCCGGGTACGCGGACGGCGGGATGTGCGACAGCCACTGCTTGGCGTCGAGATAAAGGGCATGCCCGCCCGCCGGGCGCACGATCGGGATGCCCGCCGTGGCCATCTTCTCGGCCATGTACTCGACCATGCGAATGCGGTAGCGCAGGTAGTCAGGGTCGAGCGCCTCGTAGAGGCCGACGGCGATCGCCTCGAGGTCGTAGCCAGCCAGCCCGCCGTACGTCGGAAACCCCTCGGTGAGGATCAGCGTGTTGCGGCAGCGCGCGGCGAGCGCCTCGTCGTTCATCGCGAGGAACCCCCCGATGTTCGCCATGCCGTCCTTCTTGGCGCTCATCGTGCAGCCGTCGGCCATCGCGAACATCTCGCGCGCGATCTCGATGGGCTCGCGGTCGGCGTAGCCCTCTTCCCGCGTGTGCACGAACCACGCGTTTTCGGCGAAGCGGCAGGCGTCAATGAAGAACGGCACGCTGTGGGCGCGGGCGAGCGCCGACGCGCCACGGATGTTCTCCATGCTCACTGGCTGGCCGCCGCCCGAGTTGTTCGTGACCGTGATCATCACCAGCGGCACGCGGCCGGGATTCTCCCGCAGCACGCGCTCGAGCGCCGCGAGGTCCATGTTGCCCTTGAACGGGTGGAGCGTCTGCGGGTCGTGCCCTTCGGCGATGGGAATGTCGAGCGCGACCGCTTGCCGGTGTTCGACGTTGGCGCGCGTGGTGTCGAAATGCCGGTTATTCGGGACGATGTCACCCGGCTTGAGCGTCGCGCCGGTGAGGATGTGCTCCGCGGCGCGGCCCTGGTGCGTGGGGATTACATGCGTGAAGCCCGTGATGTCGCGTACCGCGCGCTCGAACGCATAGAAGGAGCGCGCCCCGGCGTAGGTCTCGTCGCCTCGCATCATCCCGGCCCACTGGTAGACGGACATCGCACCCGTCCCCGAGTCTGTGAGCAGGTCAATAAGGACGTCGTCGCCGTGGAGCAGGAACGGATTGTAGTGCGCGGCGGCGAGCGCGGCGGCTCGTTCCGCCTCCGTGGATTGGCGGATCGGCTCGACCGTCTTGATGCGGAACGGCTCGATGATGGTCTTGTACGTCACGTGCCGCGCGGCTCCTCGAGGCCCGCCGCCAGCGCCGGGCGTCCGATGGCGCGCAGGAACTGCGCGGCGACGTGGCGCGCGCCCCCGCGTTCACGGATTTCGAGCGGCGTGGCCCCCACGTAACGCTGGCACATGTTTCGGAAGGCCGAACCGGACGGGAAGTCGAGCGCGCGGGCGATGCCGTCGGCGCTGCGCTTGGGGTCGTCGAGCATCTGACCGGCGACGATCAGACGACCCCAGCCGATGAGCTTCTGCGGGGCGGGGAGCTGTTCCTTACGCAGCTTGTCGAGCAGCGTCGCCTTGTTGATCGAGAGCGTCTCGGCCAAGCGATGGGAGGTGAGCCGCATGTGGGCGCGCGTGACGACGATGAGGATGGCGTCACGTGCCACCGTGTCCATAGACGCAAGTCGATGGCGCAGAAGGGCGGCGACACCGCGGGCTTCGGCCTGCTCGACGACCGTGCGCACCGCCTGCGGCGAATCGTCGAGGTCGACGAGCAGCAAGCCGTCGAGCCCCGCGCGGCCGGCGTCGAAGAGGTCACGCGCTCGCTGTGGTGTGGCCGTGACGTAGGCGATGAGCGTGAGCCGCGGGAACCGCGTGCGTAGCTGGCGAATGCGCTCGAAACTGGCGATGCCGTCGGCGAACAAGTCAACGACGGCTAGGTGCACAGGCTCCGTGGCGCACGCCGAGATCAGCTCGTCCCAGCTGTGGCACGGGGCCACCGTGTGCTGGCCGCGGACGGCGCCGTGGACGCGCTGAAGACAACGATCGAGCGGGAGCAACGTGGCAATGACGCCCATAGGGAGATGGGTGCGGGCCGCCGTCAGGGCGGCACGAGGAACTTACCATACGCCCGGTCCCCGCGGCAAAAGGGCTGGCGTGGGCCCCGTCGCGGTGGCCACATTCCGATGGAATGCAGACTAACTCTGTTGTGCGCGCGTCGGGCGGCCGTTCGGGCATGACGCTGATCGAGGTCATCATTGCCGTGATGATCCTCAGCGGCACACTGATCGGCCTATCCAACTTCACGCGCCGATTCCAGCATCTCACGAACAACCACGACGCGCTGGCGATCGCGAGCGAACTGGCGACCGGACGCATGGAAGTGTTGAAGCTGCACCGCACCTACTCCACGCTCGTGTCCGCGTTTGACGGGACGACTGAGACCAGCAGCACCGCCGCGAACCCGTCGATGAGCCAGTTTCCGGGCTACACCCGCACCACGGCGGCGGTGCGCACCGGGCCGTCCTCGACGGCAGACTACGTGACCGTGACGGTCACGGTCACCAACACGGCGACGAGCACGACAGTGAGCAAATCGCTGGTGATCGCCGCGTTCTGATGTACCGGTCGCATCGCCCGCGTTCCGGCTTCAGCATGATCGAGATGATTTTCGCCGTCTCGATCACGGTGCTCGTCTTCGCGATCGCCATCCCGTTCTTCCGCGCACAGACGCGCGCCATGGACGCCGGCGCTGGGCGCCTCGACGCATTTCAGAGCGCGCGGTACGCCGTGTGGCGCATCCAGGCCGACCTGCGCATGGCGGCGGGCGACGTGGGTCAGCCGCTGATCGTGCAGGCCGCGCCGTTTGCCATCGCCTTCAACGCGAACCGGCAAGGGCGAACGACGACGACCGATCCGAATGCGTCGTTCTACGACGCGACGCTCGACACGCTGACCACGCAGAGTTGGATGGTCTCACGCGCCACGACCCTGCGGAAGTCCAGCAAGATGTATCCGACCGCCGCGTACACGGACCCGAGTGGCGCGACGAGCAAGTCCGAGACGATCCAGTATTTTCTGCATGCCGACACGGCCGGCGGCAACGCTAATCTCTACGTGCTCTACCGTCGGGTGAACGATCGCGACAGCACACTGGTGACTCGCGACCTGTACGTGCCGAGCGACTCCAACTTCTTCTTCCGCTATTACACGACCGGCGCCACGGGCGTGACCGCGGCCTTGGCCAGCACCTCGCTTCCCGTCTACTGGGACGACTCACTGTCGCGCGCCGACTCCATCACGGCGGTGGAGGTGCGCGCGACGGGGCGCTACTGGGACGCGCGCAACCGCGCAAACGTGTACCGCAACTTGTATGTGATGGTCAAGCTCCGGAACGCGTTCCAGACTCTGCCGCGGCGGTGCGGCAACGCACCGCCAACCCCCGACTCGCTCGGCGTCACTGTGGAGAACGTTCCCGCGGGACGGTCCGCAGCGGGGCAGAAAGTCGACATCCGCCTCGACTGGAGCGCGGTGGCCGGTGACTCCACGACGCCGCGCGACGTGCGCGACTACGTGCTCTACCGCAAGCTGAGCACCGACTCCATCTGGACGCGCATCGGATCAAAGCCGGCGCGCGGGTCATCGAACTACCGGTATCAGGACTTCGCTATGCCGGTCGCCGCCGGGACGTACCAGTGGGGCCTCGTGGCGCGCGACTGCTCCAGCCAGTCGGCGGTGCGCACAGGGACTGCTTCCGTGGCAATCCCATGAACGGGAGCGTGCGTCGCGGATCGGCGCTGGTGCTCGTGCTGATCATGATGCTGTCGCTCGCGGCGCTCGCAGCGTCGGCCATCTACATGACCGGGAGTTCGGGGCTGCTTAGCCGGTACCACGACAAGGAGCGCGACCTCGCCTTCGCCGTCGAGACGGCGCTCGAGCTGGGGCGGTCGCGCCTTCGACGCGACACCACGCTGGCACTCTATGACACCGGGTACAAGCAGCTGCTCACGAGCCAGGCCGTGTACAACAGCAGCGGCACGGCGCTGACCGGTTTGACGGTGAACCTTTATGCCGGCTACACCGGCGACACGACGGGCGTGTACGTCCCGTACATCACGCTGCTCGCGACCGTCAGCGACGCCGGCGGTATCCGACAGGCGCGGCGCATGGATCTCTACGCCCAGTCGTATGCCCGGTATTCGTTTTTCGCCGACAACTTCCCGGCAGCGGCGAGCATCGGCGCCGGCGAGAACATCCCGGGGCGCGCCCACGCGAACAACCGCTTCATCGCCGCGAGTTCGGGATCGCCGAATCCCGTCTTCAGCGACACCGTGAGCGCGGCCGGCACGATCAGCGGCGCAGGTCAGTGGTCCGACACCGTGAGTTCGACGGGCGGCACGACGGCCATCCCGTATCCGACGACGACGACGGCGCTCTGGCCATCAGCTACGGGCATGGCGACGCGTTTCTCAGCGCTTGCGACCGCGGGGAACACGTCGTTCACCCCGGTGAGCGGCTCGTCGTGGGATGCCTACTACTGGAGCGCCAGCCTTGGGTGGGTTGATATCTCGGGGCGTGACTGTAACCCGTTATGCACGGTGGCGGCCGGCAGCCGCATCGAGTTCGTCGCCTTCGATGTCGACAACAGCGGTGCCGTTGACTCCACGGAGGGCTTCTTTCGCGTCTTCGACCTCCAGAATGGCGCTGACACCATCCGGCTGGCGACGAATTTTCCGTCGCCACATGGCACAGGGCAGATGGTCTACCGGTACGTCGACATCTGGAACACCCAGTGTGGGGCGTTCTACACAATCAATGGCGTGCGCCAGTTCTTCCCCGTAGCCATGCACTCCGTGGCGTGGGTGCAGGCGCTCATTCAGACCCCCGGCACGTACCCGGCGGTGACCGCGGCGCAGGCGACCGCAATGGGCGACAGCTCGTCCACGGCCTACCGGAACATCATGCAGCAGCCGACGTCGCGCTGCTTTCCGTTCGGCAGTCCGTATCTGATGAACGTCGAGCGATTCACGAATGCTGGCGCATGCTTGCCGCGCTACGGCAGCTTCGGCGGCACCTCGTATACGTGGGGCTCCGCGCCCTCGTGCACGGCGTCGGACCAGCACGGCGGCCAAGATACTACCTTCACCGCGCGTGCCTTCACCTGCCAGGTCACGTTCAATCTACACACCGGGGAATGCGGCTCGACTCCAGTAGAACTCGGCGGTTGGCGCGCGTACGGAGGGACCAACAACCTCCCGGCCGATCTCTCACCCGTGCGGCAGACGGCGGAACGCTCGTACCTCTGGCCGATGAACATGACGTACAACCCGAACTACCGCGGCGTCATCTACGCAGGCGGTCGCCTGTTCGTGTCGGGGACCATCAGGGGCCGCGCCACCCTCTACGTAAACGGCCCGGTGTCGCTCATTGACGACGTCATGTATGACCAGCCGCCCGCCGACACTGCCAATCTCTGCCGCAACAACTTCGGCCTGATCTCAAGCGATTCGATCATGGTGGCGGACAACGCCATCAATCGCCCGCGCATCTACCGTACCAACACGGTCCCTGGCGACACCTCGATGCAGGGCGGCAACCGCGACTTCATCTTCCACGGCACCATGATGACGCTAGGCGGTTCGGTGAGTGCCTTCAACCCGAGCGGAAGCACGCGTACCACACCGACGTTCACCTGCCCGACGGGGAGCAGCTTCACGGCAGCGGGCGGCTGCATGCAGACGGTCGGCGGGCTCATCATGAAGACGTACGCCGCGCCGTACAACTCCGTTACCGCCGGTTCAGGCCTGCGACCGCTGCGCGAGCTTGATCCGTGCCAGATGCAGAACCGGCGCCCGCCGTACTTCCCGCTCGCCCGCACCCGGGTGCGCACACTGCGCTCGTTCGAGGTGGACGCGCGCCAGGTGAACTCGGCGGCGCTGCTCACGGCGTACTTCAATCGACTACGCGGGGCGCGGGCGGCGCCGTAGCTACAGCAAACTCGGCTGATCTCCCTTCAGCACCGTATGGCACGCGCGGCACCGCGCCTCATAGCTCTCCGTGCCGCCCACCATGATCAGCGGTGAATCCCAATGCGCCGGCTTGCCGTCCACCAGGCGCTGATTGCGCGTCGCGGGCGCGCCGCAGAGCACGCAGATCGCGTGCAGCTTGTCCACCACCTCGGCGAGGCACAGCAGTTTAGGCATTGGGCCGAACGGCTCGCCGCGGAAATCGGTGTCAATGCCGGCGAGGATCACCCGGCGGCCGCGGTCGGCCAGGTCGCTCGCGAACGCCACGATGCCGTCGTCGAGGAACTGCACCTCGTCTATCGCGATGACCTGTGCTTCGGGATCGAGGCGCGTCGCCACCTGCGCCGCGGAATCCACGGGCACCGCCTCGACCGTGCGGCCGTCGTGCGAGCCGACGGCAAAGACGCCGGTGTAGCGGTTGTCGAGGTGCGACTTGAACACCTGCACGCGCTTCTTGGCGATCATCGCGCGGCGCACGCGGCGAATGAGCTCCTCGCTCTTGCCGCTGAACATTGATCCAGCGATCACCTCCACCCAGCCGCCGGACATCTCGAATTGCTGACTCACGGTTCACCCCGCGGCCGGCGCGGGCCTCCGCCCCGCGGCTTGTCACGGAAGCTGCCACGCTTGTCGCCCGCGCCACCGCGCGGCTTGTCGCCGAACGAACGTGGCTTATCACCGAACGCGCGCGGCTTGTCGCCGAATGAGCGCGGCTTGTCGCCGAATGAGCGCGGCTTGTCGCCGAATGAGCGCGGCTTGTCGCCAAAACTCCGGCGCGGCCGGGCGTCGCGATCACCCGCACCTGCCCCGCGCCGCGGCGGGCGATCGTCGCGGTCGCGGCGGATCGTGCGGTCCACGAAGCGCGGCTTCGCGCGTTCCACGGGGTCGCGCAGCGGAAAGTCGGCGCGCGGCGGCCGGTCGGCGCGCGGCGCGGACCTCGGCGCGCGTTCCGCCATCCCTCCCGCCGCCGACGCAGCGGTCGCCGGCACGCTCGGCGCCGCGGCGACGCGTGCGATCTCGAGCAGCCGCAGCGCCGCACCCGCCAACTCTACGCCGTCGTACTCCGCGAGCATTGGCTCGAGCGCGAGGATCTCCCGCGCCGGGTACGACGCGGCGAGCACGGCCTTGAGTTCGCTTCGCACCCGCTCCTCGTGCGCCCTCGCCGCGCTCGTGGCACGCCGAGTGGTGTACGGCGTCACGCCCGCGCTGCCAGCCAGGCGGCGCAGCGCCGCGAGCTGACGTGGCGCGATCAGTGCGATCGCGCGGCCAGGCTGCGAGGCCATCGCGGCCTCGAAGGCCGCGCTCGACGGCAACCCCACGAACACGACCAGCGCGACGTTCTGCGGCGCCGTTCCATCGGTGACTTGCACCATGGGCGCGTCGGCGGGATATCCGCGCTCGACGAGCGCCGCGTGCACTGCATCGTCGTCCGTCGTGACGATCGCCGCCGAGGGCGGATCGAGATCGTCGAGCAGGGCGGGGATGGCTGCCGCGGCGCTGCTACCGCGCACGCACAGATACTGCACCGGCGCCGGCGCGGTGTCGCCCGCGTCGTCGTCGGCCAGGCGATGCGCCTTGTGGAAGTAGCGCTCGAGCAGCAGCTCGACGACGGGCGTCGCCTCGGAGGCGATGAGCATGCGGCGCGCATCCTTGGGCACGGACGACATGACGTGCGCCAGTTGGTCGGCGTCGAACTCGTCGGCGGCGACCAGGGCGACGGATTGCACGCCGTCGAGCGGCAGCGCCGACGCCTTGAGGAGCCGCTCGGTGTCCGCCGGAGTCGCGATGAGGATCGGTGCGCCGTACGTCTTGAGCACGCGCGCGGCGCGCAGTGCGTCGGTGACGGGAAGGATGCGCGCGATGCCGCCGCGCGCGCTGCGCAGCGCGGCGGCGAGCTCGACGGCGGCCCCCGTGTCGGGTACGAAGATGAGCGTGGCCGGCGAAGCGCCGGGCTCGCCGCCTTCACCGTCTCCGTTGCGGTCAATGATCGGCGCGAGCCGATCGGCGATGCGTCCCCAATGCGGGGCGATGAAATGGGCAACGGACGTGCTGCGGCCGGCGCTGCCAGTGGGTTCTAACGCGCTCACTGCATCCTCGATTGTCAATGGCGTCAGCGCCAGCGTGACGCTAACTTCGTCGCACCCTGTAACGTAACCAATTGCATCGGATTCCGGCTCTCGAATTCCGAGCCGGCACCTCATATGTCACGACCCTTCGTGCCTTCGCCTAACGTCGCTTCCATCAAGGAGTCGGCGACCATTGCCGTTTCGCAGCGGGCCAAGGCGCTGCGCGCCGTGGGCCGCGCCATCATCGATCTCGGCGCCGGCGAACCCGACTTCGACACGCCAGCGTTCATCCGCGACGCCACCAAGCAGGCGCTCGACGATGGGGCGACGCGCTACACCGCGGTCGACGGCATCCTCCCGTTGCGCGAGGCGATCGCCGCCGACGCGACGCGGCGCCGCGCCGGCCGCGACGCGCCGGTCACCGCCGGCGAGGTGGTCGTGTCCACGGGGTCCAAGCAGGCGCTGCACAATGCCACGTTCTCGCTCTTCGGCCCGGGCGACGAAGTGCTGCTGCCGGTGCCGAGCTGGGTGAGCTACTTCGAGATGGTGGGGCTCGCCCGCGCGAACGCGATCGAGGTGCCCGGCGATCCCGCGCGCGGCCTCAAGGTCACGCCCGCGCTGCTCGAGCGCTACGCGACACCGCGCACGCGCGGCCTCATGCTCAACTCCCCGTCGAATCCCACCGGCGCGGTGTATGATGCCGACGAGCTGCGCGCCATCGTGGATCTCGCCGCGGCGCGCGGCTGGTGGCTCGTCAGCGACGAGATCTACGCGCGCATCACGTACTCCATGGCTGAGGCGCCGTCCGTCTTCGATGTCGCGTCGCACCGCGAGAACGTCGTGTGCATCAACGGCGTCGCGAAGGCGTACGCGATGACGGGGTTTCGCATCGGTTGGGCGGTCGCGCCACGAGCAGTGGCGCAGACGATGACCGCGCTCCAGTCGCATACCACGTCGAACGCGGCCACCGAGTCGCAGTACGCTGCGCTTGCCGCGCTGACGCGCACGACCGAGGCCGATGCCGCCGTGCGCGACATGGTGGGCGAATTCAAAGCGCGGCGCGACGCGGCGCTCGGGATTCTCACGGCCATCCCCGGGCTTGATCTCGTGAAGCCTGACGGCGCGTTCTACCTCTACTTCCGCGCGCCCGGTGGCGATGGCACGGCCTACGCCACGCGGCTGCTCGAGGACGAGGGCATCGCGGTCGTGCCCGGCGCGGCCTTCGGCACGCCCGACTGGGTGCGCGTGTCGTACGCCGCGGCGCGGGCCGACGTCGAAGACGCCATGCATCGCATCGTGCGCTCGTGGTCGGCGTGACCGGCGGCAGCGCGCGCTAGGTTAACGAAGCTGCCGTTCCCCGCCTCTCCCCCTTCACCCGTGCTCCCATGATCACGACCATCGTTCTCGTTCGGGCCGAACCAGCGCTGATACCGAATTGCGCCGCGGCGCTCGCCGGCATCGCGGGAGTCACCGACGTCTACTCCGTGTCGGGCGAGTGGGATCTCGTGTGCATCATCAAGGTTGGCGAGTACGACGAGATCGCCCACGTTGTCACGGAAGAGTTCCCCAAGGTGCCGGGGCTTCAGCGCACCATGACGCTCACCGCATTCCGGGCCTACTCAAAGCAGGACGTCGAGCAGGCGTTCAACATCGGAGTAGAGTGAAACAGAGTAGAACAGAGTAGAACAGAGAGACAACAGGCGAGGGGCGCTTCGACAATCAGCGCCCCTCTGTTGTTCTCTGTTCTGCTCAGTTGTTCTCTGTTGCTATCTACTCTTCCGCACGCACCACGCCTGCGGTACGCGCAGCGTCTCGTGCCACTTGCCGCTGGCGCGCGAAAGCACCACGAGATCGTTTGTGCCCGCATAGCGCCAGGATTCCAGGAAGACCTCGTCAGTGCCGTCGCCGGTGAGGTCGAGATGGTCGAGCAGGCGCTGGAACTCCACGGTCCGCGCCTCGCCGCTCTCGAGATGGCGATAGCTGACTTGGTACCCCTTGCCGTCGAGATCGTCGCCGAAGATCAAGAAGTGCGTCGTATGCCCCGCGCCCGGGCCGGTGTCGCCGGCATTCGCGTCAATCTGGCTCGCGACGAGCGTCGCCCTGCTCCCTCCGGCCATGTGAATCGCGCGCGCGCTGAACGACGCCGTGTCGATGTCGGCGGTGTCGAGCTGCTCCGCTTTCAGCGCCTGAAGCGCCACGGCGCGCACGGCGGCGCCGAGATCGCGCAGCTCCTGCGTTCGGGGCGGCGTGTTCTTCAGCGGCGTGCTCAGCGACAGGAACTCGAACGCGGGATCGAGCGTGACGGTCGTCTTCAGTCGCACGGCCGCCATCGGGCGGACATCGCGGCAACCCGGCAGCGCGTACAGGGGCTCGCTGTCCGGTTCCCACATTCGGCGCATCACGGTCACCGTGCCGGCCGCCTGACCATCGCGATACACGGGATACTCGGTCCCCGCCTGGAAATACGCCGAGTCGAGGCGCCGCCAGTCGGCCTCCGGCAGCACAATGGGCTTGAGCGTGCCACTGACGATCGCGGCGATCGGCACGAGACGCGTGGAGTCCACGTTGCCGAACGCCTGAAACACGAGCGTCGGCTTCGTGGCCACGTCGAAGGAGGGCGGCGGCGGCCGGTCCTCATCGGCCGTCTTCTTCGTCTTGTTGCATCCCGCCGCGAGGGCGACGATGCTCAGCATGAGTGCGGAACGGCGCATTGGGCCAACGTACCCGCCATTGAAGGGGGCCGCAAGCGTGCGCGACGCGCTGCGGCCGGTGGATGACGGCCTACCGTCTATCGTCCACCGTCTACCGTCTGCCGTTCCGCCGCCCTGCGCCGCCCTGCGCCGCCCTGCGCCGCCCTGCGCCGCCCTGCGCCGCCCTGCGCCGCCGCACTCCCGCGCGTAGATTTCTCCACTCTGCGCCCGCGCCCCGTGCGACTCGTCCACCTCTCCGACCTTCACCTCGGCTTTCGCCAGTTTCAGCGCGTCACGCCCACTGGGAAGAACCAGCGTGAGGCGGACGTGGAGCAGTCATTCACGCGGGCGATCGACAAGGCGATTGCACTCGCGCCCGACTTCGTGCTCATCGGCGGCGACGTCTTCCACACGGTGCGGCCGACGAACCCGGCGATCTTGCACGCCTTCCGCCAGTTCTCGCGCCTACGCGCGGCGCTTCCCAATGCCATCGTGGTCATCGTCGCGGGCAACCACGACATGCCGCGCTCGAGCGAGACGACGTGCATTCTGCGCCTGTTCGAGCCATTGAACTTCCACATCGTCGACGTCGAACCGCGCCGACTGCAGTTCCCCGAACACGAGCTCGCCATCCTCGCCGTCCCAGACTTGCCGCCCGGGAGCGTGGACCTGTCGCCCGACCTCGCGGTGAAGCACAACGTGCTGCTGCTGCACGGCGAGGTCGAGGGGGCGCTCCCCGAGGGCGCACGCGAAGACGAGCGCGCTTCGATGCCGATTCCCGCGTCGGTGATCGCGCACGAACGTTGGGACTACGTCGCGCTCGGCCACTACCACGTCTACCGCAAGGTAGGCCCCAACGCCTTCTACTGCGGCTCGCTCGACTACACGAGCACAAATGCGTGGGGCGAATACGCCGAGGAAAAGTCGGTGAAGCTCCCGGGCAAGGGGCTGATCGAACGCGACCTCTCCACGGGCAAGCAGACATTCCACGCACTGCCGGTCACGCGCAAGATCATTGACCTGCCGTTCATCGCTGGCCGCGGCCTGTCGGCGGCGGATCTCGATTTGGCCATCGCCTCTGCCGTGGAGAAGTGCCCCGAGGGCGGCATTGACGGTAAGGTGGTGCGCCTCGTCGTACGTGATGTGCCGCGCCACGTCGTGCGCGAACTCGACCACCAGCGCTTGCGCGAGTTCCAGCGGCGCGCGCTGCACTTCATGCTCGACGCGCGCCGTCCGACGGCCGTGCGCACGTCGGTGGCCGAAAGCGGCGCGCCGGGCAAGCGGCCGTCGCTCGCCGACACGTTGCGCGAGGCGCTGCGCAGCCGAGTCCTGACGAGCGACATTGACCGCGACCATCTGGTTCAACTCGGCGAGCACTACCTGCGCGACGCCGAGCAGGACATGGCGGTGCGCGGCGTGGACGACCCGGGAGCCGCATGAGGCTGTCGCGCTTGCGTCTCGTGAACTTCCGCCAGCACGCGGACAACACGCTGCTCTTTGACAGCGGGTTGACGGGGATCATCGGACCCAACGGTTCGGGCAAGACGACGATCCTCGAGGCGATCAAATGGGCGCTGTACGGCGGAGACGCGACGCGCGGCACCGTGGATTCCATCCGGTTTGCGCGCGCCAGTGCGCGCTCACCGGTGCGCATCGAGCTCGATTTCGAACTCGCCGGGCATCGCTTCCACCTCGTGCGCGCGCTGACCACGGCCGACCTCTTCGTAGACGGCGGCGACCGCCCGATCGCCACGGGTTCGTCGTCGGTCACCGACGTGGTGCGGCGCAAGCTCGGTATGTCGTTGGACGAGTTCGACAACACGTACTTCACGGCCCAGAAGCAGCTCGCGGTGATGGCGACGCTCACGGCGGCCGCACGGGCGCAGTTCCTCTCGCGCGTGCTGGGCTACGAGAAGCTGCGCTCGGCGCAGGATTTGTGCGATGAGCGCCGCAAGGCGCTGCGCAACGAGAGCAACGGCATGCGCGCCGGATGCCTGATCCCGATGTGCTGGCCCGCGAGCTCGCGGACGCGGAGGCGCGGCTGCGCGAGGCGCAGGCGCACGCGGCAGCGGCGGCCGTCGAGCAGGCGCGAGCACAGCATGAACTGGCCGCGTTGCAGCCGCGGTGGGCCGACGCCCAGCGTGCGCGCGACGAGCTACAGGGCCTCGACGCAGAACGGCGCGTCCTCGAGGCCGAGGTGGCAGGCCTCGCGCGCACGGTCGAACGCATGGACGCCGAGCTGCTGCACGTGGCTGAGGCGCGCGCACAGCTCGTGCCGCTCGCGGAACAGCTTCTCCCATTTCACGAGGTGGGCGAAGAGTTAGGCCGTCAGCGCGAACTTGCCGTCTCGGATGGGCGGCGGCAGGCGCGGCAGGAGGAGGCGCTCGCGCTCTCCACCGAACTGCAGCGCCTGCGCGAAGGCCGCTCGCGGCTCGAGAATGCGCCCGCGATGGAAGAGCAGCTCACGGTGGAAATGGAGCAGAAACGCCGGCGCCTCGAAGAGCTGCACGGCCGCCTCGAGCTGCGGCGCACGGAGTGGGTGCGCGACCGGCAGGAGGCGGAGACGCGGCGCAACGCGCTGCGTACGCAGTACCAGGAACTGCGCGAGCAGAAGGAAAAGCTCAAGACCGCAGGCGAGGAAGGGAAGTGTCCGACCTGCAGCCGGCCGCTCGGCGATCACTACCATAGCGTGATGGACTTCCTCGAGACGCAGATCGAGGCGATCAGCGCGGACGGGCTGTACTTCCGTCAACGGCTCGAGCAGCTCGAGGGAATGCCCGAGGACATCGTCGCGCTCGACGAAGAACGCCAGCAGGCCATGCAGGAGGCGAGCGCCCTCGAGCGCCGGCTTGCGCGCACGCAGGTCGCGGTCGGCCAGCTGGAACAGGTGGCGCATGACCTGGCGTACAAGGAGCAGCGGTACGCGGCGCTAACGGCCGAACTCGCCGCGCTCCCCGGCGGATACAACCGCGAGCACCATCACGCGCTCGAGGCGCAATTCGAGAACCTCGCGGCGCTGAGCACGCAAGCCAACCGGCTGACGACGCAGGTAGAACGCGAGCCCGCCCTGCGGCGAGAACTCGACTCGGCGCAGCGCGCCATCGCCGCTGCCACCGAGAAGCGCCAGGAGATTGCGGCGCGCCTCGGGACGATCGCTCACTCCGAGGAGGAGTATGCAGTGCTGGGCGAGTCGCATGCCCGTGCGACGAGCGGGGTGCAGACGGCGTCGGTCGCCGTGCTGAACGCCGAAGCTGAGGCGCGCCTCGCCATATCTGACCGCGACCGCGCCGTGGGTGCGCAGCGTGACCTCGCGGAGCGGCGCGATCGCCTCGAACAGGTGGAAGCCGAGAAGCGGCTGCACGACGAGCTGTATCGCGCCTACTCCGACCTGCGCACCGACTTGAACTACCAGATGCGCCCCGAGATTTCGGAGTTGGCGAGCGGCTTCCTCGCCGCCCTCACCGACGCGCGCTACAACGAGCTCGACCTCGACGAGAGATACCGCATCTCGATCCTCGAGGATGGCGTGCCGCTCCCCGTCATCTCAGGGGGTGAAGAAGACCTGGCGAATCTCGTCCTGCGCCTGGCCATCTCGCAGATGATCGCCGAGCGCAGCGGGCAGCCGTTCTCGCTGCTCATCCTGGACGAGGTCTTCGGCTCGCTCGACGAGACGCACCGCCACAACGTCATCGGCCTGCTGCGCGCGCTGCGCGACCGCTTCGACCAGGTCATCGTGATCACGCACATTGACGACGTGCGCGACGGGCTCGACCAGGTCTTCGTGGTCGGCAACGACGAGAAGTCGGGAGCGTCCCTCGTGACGCGCGGTGACGCCGAGGTGCCCGCCGCCGACGAGATGCTTGTCGCGGCGGGCGCTGATGAGAGCGGAGGCGCGGCATGAGCGCCACGGCCAAGCCCAGTCTGCACGGCCTCCAGATGCGGCGGCTTGCGCCGTCGGACATCGGGCCGCTCAACCTACTGTTCGCCAACGCGTTCTCCGACCGCTACCGCCGTGATGGGCTCACCGGCGCGCGCGTGCCGCCGCTCAATCCCATGATCTGGCGCTACGCGCTCGACGATGCGGGCGAGGGTGCGATGTGCTGGGTAGACGCCGACGACCGCCTCGTCGCCTTCAACATCGCGCACCAGTCGGGCGTCGAAGGTTGGATGGGGCCGCTCGCCGTGCGGCCCGAGTGGCAGGGAACCGGCCTTGGCAAGCGCATTGTCACGTGGGGCACCGAGTTCCTGCGTGCGCGCGGTTGCGCGGTGATCGGCCTCGAGACGATGCCGCGCACGATGGACAACATCGGCTTCTACTCGCGCCTCGGTTTCGTGCCGGCGCACATGACGGTGACGTGCGCATTGGAGGCGAAGCCCGCGCGCTGCGAACTGCTCTCGCGGCTGGGCGCAGGCGACACCGAGTCGGCGCTGCGATCGTGCGCGCAGCTCGTCCACCGCCTACAACCCGGCGTGGACTTCACGCGTGAGCTGCGGCTGACGCGAACACTCGGCATCGGCGACACCGTGCTGCTCGTGGGCGTGGACGGCGTGGAGGGTTTCGCCCTCTGCCATGAGGCGCCGCTCATCGAGGGCCGCCAGCGCGACGAGCTGCGCGTGCTCAAACTTGCCGCGGCAGATGTGGCGTTGCTGGCGCCGCTGCTCGCCGCCGTCGGCGGCCATGCGCGCGACGGCGGCACGGCGCGCGCCACCGTGCGGGTGCAGGGCGAGTATCCCGAGGCCTATCGGACGCTGATCGCCGCCGGCGCCCGCGTGAGGTGGACGGACCTGCGCATGACGCTCACCGGCTGCGCGGAGCGCGTGCCGGAGTGCGGCGTGGTCTTGTCGAACTGGGAGATCTGAGCGGGGGCACCGTGCGTCGCGGCCGTCGCAACGAATCGCGCACCGTGCCGCGCGCTACTTCTTCTCTGTCACCTTTGGCTTCGCGACGCCGTACACCCACAGTGCCACGCCGGCGGTCAGGAGCAGGTGGATCCACCCCGGTGCCTGATAGAACACGGTGGCGATGCCCCAGACGACGAGCAGGGCGAGAGCGGCGAGCGTGTAGGGCATAGACTCGAAACTAAGGCAATGATGACCGCGGGCGGAAGGCGGTTGACAACCGGCGGCGTGGAACGCGCCGTCAGCTCGTTGTTGCTCTTTCCGGTCCCGTGCCCCAGTGCTATTGTGGAGACCAGAAGGGACGAAGCGGACATCTTTTTTGAGCCAACAAGTCCTCCGAGTGGCTCCCGACATCTCAGTTGACGTCATGCCCTCACTGGGGGAAGACGGAAGGCCGGGTGAGGGGCTCATCATTCGACAGGGCTTCAAAAACCCCGTTTCGTTCCGTCTCGACGCAGCGCCCCGTTCATTTCGGTGAGCGGGGCGTTGTGCGTTCCACGCGTTGGGCTGCGAACCGCCCGCTTCCGGCGGGCGTTAGATTGCGAGCATGCCCCTCCTCACCGTCACGCGTCGCCTCACCTTCAACGCCGCGCACCGCATCCACAACCCGGCGCTGAGCGACGACGAGAACCGCCGTCTGTTCGGCAAGTGCAACTCGCCGAACTGGCACGGCCACAACTACACGCTTGAAGTTTCGGTCACCGGACAGCCAGACCCGGTCTCCGGGTACGTGATGGACCTCGCCGAGCTCAAGTTGCTCGTTGAGCGCGTGCTGCTCGACCAAGTGGATCACCACAACTTCAATCTCGACGTCCCGGAGATGGCGGAAACAAATCCGACCGCCGAGAACATTATTCTCATGTTTTGGCGCGTCCTCGATCCGGCCCTCAAGCCGCGCACGCTGTCGCGCCTCCGGCTCTGGGAAACGGAAAACAACTGGGTTGAATACGATGGCCGCTGACACGCCTCGTTCCCTGCGCTCTGCGCGCCTCGACGCCACCGGTGATGCCTTCGACGATGTCGCCGACATTGGCGGCGACCGTTCGCTGGAGTTCGAGAACCTCGTGCGACGCCAACTGGAACTCCTCGGCGAGGAGCCGGGGCGCGACGGGCTCGCGAAGACGCCCAGCCGCGTCGCGAAGTCTCTCACCTGGCTCACCCGCGGCTACCAGATGGACGTGGCGGATGTCGTCGGTGACGCGGTCTTCGAGGAAGAGCACGAGTCCATGGTGATGGTGCGCGACATCGAGCTGTACTCGATGTGCGAGCATCACATGCTTCCGTTCTTCGGCAAGGCGCACATCGCCTACATCCCCGACCGCAAGATCGTCGGCCTCTCCAAGTTGCCGCGTGTCGTCGAGGTCTTCGCGCGCCGCCTGCAGGTGCAGGAACGGCTCACCGAGCAGATCGCCGGCGCCATCGAGGACGTGCTGAAACCGCGCGGCGTTGGCGTCGTCATTGAGGCGTACCATCTCTGCATGATGATGCGTGGCGTGGAGAAGCAGAACTCCAAGACCATCACGTCGGCGCTTCGCGGCGCGTTCCGCGACGACGCGAAAACGCGCGACGAGTTTCTGCGCCTGGCGCACGGCCCGTCGAATCCGCTCCGATGATGATCGGCAGGCCGCTTGCTGATCGCACGGCGCTCATCACCGGCGCATCGCGGGGCATCGGAGCGGCGACGGCGCGTGCGCTCTCCGCGGCCGGCGCCCGAGTTGCCCTGGTGGCGCGGGGCGTTGATGCGCTGCGCGCGCTCGAGCGCGAACTCGGCGACGGTCACCTCGTTGTCGTCGCTGACTGCACTCAGACGGCCGACGTCGCGCGTTTGGCCGCCGAGGTGAGCACCTGGGCGGCGGGCGCGCCCGATATTCTCGTGAACAACGCTGGCATCTACCCGCGCGCCAGGCTGCACGAGCAGGACCCCGACGAGTTCGTCGCGACGCTTGACGTCAATGTCGCCGCGCCCTTCCGCGTGCTCCACGCCTTTCTCCCGGCGATGCGCACACGCAAGAGCGGCCACGTGGTCTCCGTCGGTTCGGTCGCTGACCGCACGATCTGGCCGATGAATGGTGCGTACAGCGCGTCGAAGTTCGGCCTCCGCGCGTTGCACGAAGTGCTCTTCGCCGAGTCGCGCGGCTCGGGCGTGCAGGCCACGCTCATATCCCCGGGCCCGGTGGATACCGACATCTGGCGCTCGCACGACGCGGAACTAGGCAAGACCCTGTCGCCTCGCGAGCGCATGCTGCGTCCTGACGACGTCGCGCGCGCGGTGCTGTACGCGGTCACGCAGCCGACCCACATGACGGTGTACGAACTGCGCCTCTCGCCCGCGTAATCGTCGTGTTTGTCGAACTGATAGACCGCCTGCGCTGTCCGCACGCCCACGCCGACACGTGGCTTGTCGCGGCGGCGACGCGCACCGCGCACCGCCATTTGATCGAGGCGACGCTGGGTTGTCCCGAATGCGGCGCCGAGTTCGAGATCCGCGACGGCGAGGTCTGGTTCGGCGCACGCGTTGAGTGCGTCGCGATGCCGGCAACAGAACTGACAGCAATGCGCGCGGCCGCACTGCTCAAGCTTGAGGAGCGCGGGCTCTACCTGCTCGACGGAGGGTGGGGAAGCCTCGCGGGCGCGCTGCGGGAAATTGTCGACGCCGACGTGATCCTCGCTGACCCGCCATCGGCAGTCGCGAGCGAATCGGCGAGCGGCAGCGCGCCCGCGCTGAGTGCGGGACAGGGTACGCTGCTCGGCATCGGTAATCGCTGGCCGATCGCGTCAGCCTCACTCCACGGCCTCGCGCTCGACCGCGCCACGCCAGAGCGCACGGCCGACGCCGTGCGACTGCTCCGCGCGGGTGGACGTCTTGTCGCGCCAGCACGCGTTGCGCTACCCGCTGGCGTCCGTGAGCTCGCGCGCGACGACCGACACTGGGTGGCGGAGACGGTCGGCAATGTCGTCGGCTTGAGGCGCGCGAAATGGCGGGCGGAATGACGGTGGGGCCTGCCACGGCGTATGGGTCATGGACGCCGTGGCAGGCCCCATCGTCATTCCGCAGAGCGCAACCCTACGCGCTGCCCGGCTCGTATAGCTTCTCGATCACCGCTGCGTACGTCTTGTCAATCACCCGCCGCTTCACCTTGAGCGTCGGCGTCATCTCGCCCCGCTCCACGGTGAAGTCGTGCTCGAGCAGCGCCACTTTTCGCGGCGTCTCGAAGTTGGCGAGCTTCATCTTCTCGCACTCCTCGGCGATTTCCTTCTCCATCTTCTGCTGGATGGTCGGCATCTGCAGCAGCTGCGCCCGCTCGCTCCAGAGGATGTTGTGCAGCGCCGCCCACCGCTCGAGCGCGGCGAACTCCGGTACGATCAGGACGACCGGGTACTTGCGCTTGTCGCCGATCATCACGGCCTGCGACACGTACTTATTGGTCTTGAAGCCGTTTTCGATGGGCTGCGGCGCGATGTTCTTTCCGCCCGCGGTCACGATGATGTCCTTCTTACGGTCCGTGATGCGCAGGAAGCCGTCTTCGAGGACGCCGATGTCCCCCGTGTGGAACCACCCCTCTGCATCAATCGCCTCGGCTGTAGCGTCCGCGCGGTTCCAGTAACCCTGCATGACGTGCGGCCCGCGCGTCAGGATTTCACCGTCGCTCGCGATGCGCACGTCCACGCCCGGCACGGGGCGGCCAATGGTTCCGATCCGAAACTCGTCGGGCGTGTTGACGCCGATCACCGGCGACGTCTCGGTGAGGCCGTACCCCTCGAGGATCGTCAATCCGGCCGCGAAGAAGAACTTGTTGATCTCGGGCGAGAGCGGCGCACCGCCCGACATGAAGAACCGCACTCGGCCGCCGGTTCGGGCGTGCAGCTTGCTGAAGACGAGCTTCTGTGCGAGCGCGTATTTCATGGCCAATAGGCCGCGCGGTGTGCGCCCCGCGAGCTTCTCGTCGGCCCAGCGGCCGGACACCGCCCGCGCCCAGAAGAAAATGCGCTTGGCGAAGGCGCCGCTCGCCAGGGCGTTCTCGAAGGCGCGCGCATACATCTTCTCGTACAGGCGCGGCACCGACATCGCGAAGGTCGGCCGCACCTCCTGCAGCGCGATGGGCATAAGGTCGAAGCTCTCAACGTAGTGGATGGCCGCTCCGATCGCCCAGTAGGAATAGTCTCCCATCCGCTCGAAGATGTGGCACAGCGGGAGGACGCTGATCGAGACCTCTCTGCCGACCTGGAACGGGATCCGTTGGATCGTCGCCTGCACGTTGGAGTAGATGTTGTCGTGCGACAGCATCACGCCCTTGGGCAGCCCGGTCGTGCCCGAGGTGTAGATCAGTGTCGCGAGGTCCCCCGGCTGCGTCGAGAGCGCATCGGCCTTCCACTGCGCTGCGCGCGACGGCGAATCCACCGCGGCGCCGCGCGCTTCCACGTCGGCCAGCGTGAGGTCGGCGCCCTTACACAGTTCGCCGCCGAACGTGATCACTTGTCTGAGCGTCGGGCACTGCGCGCGAATCGCCTCGATCTTCGCACCGTGCGTCTCGCCCGAGACAAATACCGCGGTCGCTCCCGAGTCGTTGATCGGGTGCACCACCTGCTCGGCCGGCAGTGACGGATAGATCGGGACGTCGGCGAGGCGCGCCGTCAGGCACGCCCAGTCGGCGAGCGCCCATTCGGGACGGTTCTCGGAGATGAGGGCGATGCGGTCGCCCGGACGGAAGCCCAGCTCCGCGAGGCCGAGCGCGAGATGACGCACGCGGCGCTCCGTCTCGCGGTGCGAGATCGCCTGCCACTGGCCAGGTCCAACGCGCACGCTCATGGCGTCGGGCCGGTCGTACGACGCCATCGCGTCGAAGAACAGGCGGTTCAGCGTCCCCGGGGCGGGGCGGGGGCCTCCCTGTGCGAGCATCGTCGGCTCCTTTCGGCGCGAAGTGGGGCACGCCGAGCGGCCGAGGCCGGATCAGCGTGCCGTCTTTGGACGGAAGTGAATTACGAACTTCACGGGACTTCCCGCCACTGCCACCCCCCGGTACCGCGCCGTCGCATAGACCATGAACGAGTCGGCCGACGCCGGGAGCGAGTTCGAGCGGATGCGCAGCACGCGAGACGCGCTGCCATCCGTGGAGGTCGTGTCCACGATGCTCGCGTGCCGGCTGCTCGCGTCGTCCCAGAGTGAGGCGAGGGTCGTGTCGCTCATGTTGATCGTCTGTCCGCGAAACGTCGCGTACCAGCTCACGAGGAAGCCAGGCACGCCGATCGCTGTCCCCGCGCTGTCGCGTGTCAGCTTCACCGTCATCACCTTGCTGACGTTGCTGCTCGCATCGGGGAGCGCGTACTTGAGCGTGTCAGCCGCGGCGCCGCTCACGGCGAGCTTTGAGGGTACGTGGGTGACCGTCACCGTCTTCTGCAGCGACTGCAGCGCGGCCGCGGTCGCTACTACGCGCACCGTGCCGCTCGTGCGCGTGGTGGCCACGAGGTAGCCCTTGGCGCTGATGTCCACTCCCGTGTCGAGGGCGAGGTAGCGCACCGCGGGGTTCGCGATCACGTCACCGGCGGCATTGTACGCCACCGCGCTCAGCGGCGCGGCGTGGCCCAGCGAGTCGCGCATCGTGTCACCCGCGACAACCGAGGGATATGGCAGCGTGTCGAAGGCGATGGCGACGATCGCATCCGGCGAAGTGCCCACGTCGGTGCAGGCTCCGATGCCGGCGGCGACCACGAACGCCGCCGCCACCCAGCGCGGCGCGCGCGTCATTCGCTGTCCGCGGAGAGCCGTTCGGCGACGCGCACCGCGAGGTTCACATAGGCCTGGCTCGCGGCGTCAGCCGGGTCGCGCACCACGGCCGGCTGACCGGCGGCGAACGCCTCGGCGAGGGCGACGGAGCGCGGGATCATCACGTCGCATACCATCGCGGCCGGCAAGTGTTCCCGGATGTACTTCACGGTGCGCTCGCACGCTGGATTGCCGGCTTCATACATGGTGAGCAAGATGCCATCCAGCGTCAGCGCCGGATTCGCCGCCACCACGTCCTGAATGCTGCGCAGGATCTGCGGCGTGGTCTGCAGTGCCAGCGGCTCGGTCTGCAGCGGCACCATCACCCGGTCGGTGCTCTCGAGCACGCGCCGCGCGATCGGTCCGAGGCCCGGCGGCGTGTCCACCACGACCACGTCGCAGCGTTCGCGCGCAGCTTGCAGCATGCGCGGCAAGAGGTCGCTGGCCGCAACCCGCGCCTGATAGTCCGTGTGGTCGGCGCCATCCGTGACCGTGCCGACGAGCATCACGCGCAGCCAGGGCAGTGCGGTCGGCAGGATCACCTCGCGCAACGTACGCGCGCCACGCAGGTAGTCGGCAAAGCCGCGCGTGTCGACGCCCTGTCGCAGGCCGATGCCGAAACGCACGGAGCCCTGAGGGTCCACGTCCACGAGTAGGGTCTTCATGCCACGACGCGCGAAGGCTGCCGCGAGGTTGACCGCGGTCGTTGTCTTGCCGACGCCGCCCTTCTGGCTGACGATGGAGAGAACCTTGCCCACTACCCCTCGCTCGGTCCGGCGGGCGCCTCGCCAGATGCTGGATTGCGCAGCGACTCGAGCGTCGCCTCCGCGTGCCGCACCCAGCGCTCCGACTCGGCGCCCGCGGGCGGTTCCGCGAGGAACGCATCGAGGTGCTTCACCGCCGCCACCGCGTCGCCGCGCTTGATCAGCAAGAACGCAAGTCCGTAGTGCGCGCCAGAGAGCGACGGGTCGAGCTCCAGCGCCTTGCGATACGCGCGGATGGCCTCTTCGATTCGTCCCGTGCGCGAGTACGCGATGGCCATGTTCTGCAGCACGCGCAGATCGTCCGGATGGTCGCGCAGGGCGAGCCGATATGACGTGATGGCCGCGTCATAGTCGCCCTGACGCTCCAGCAGCAGCGCCTCGTTCAGGTAGTCGAGTCGCTGCGGTCGGGCGTCGCTGTCTGACTTGCCGCCAAAGAGGCGGTTCCACCAAGACATAGGCGCGGCGGGTTCGCGGGGGAAAAACACTGCGTCCGCCAGCGCTGCCACGGCTGGCGGAACCAACTATAGAGACGCGCAGAAGGGGTCTAACGGCACAACCTACGCGCCCCTCACAGGGCGAGCAACCACGCTTCCGCCCCGCTGGGACGACGGGTACCTTCACCCCCGGAGCCTCCACCCCTCCTCCGGAGCCGCCATGTCACCCCGCAAGACCGCCGTCGATCCCACCAAGGGCGTCCTGCATGTCGAGTGGCCGCTCTTCGGAGAACTGTCGCGCGCCCTCGCCCTGAAGGTCGCCCGCGATTTCATCCCTGAAGTCGTCGTCGGCGTGGCCACCGCCGGCGTCGTCCCCGGCTGCGTGGTGGCGGCCATCCTCGACTGCGAGTTTCACTCGATCATGATCAGCCGGCGCTTCGGCGCGTCGCACGTCCGCGAAACGCCGGCCGTGCTCGGCGGCGCGCCCGGACAGGTGCGTGGCAAGCGCGTGCTCGTCGTTGACGAAACGTGCGACAGCGGCGAGACGATGCGCCTGGCGAAGTCCGCGCTGATCAACGCTGGCGCGAGTGACGTGCGCACCGCGGTCAGCTTTCGCTGTGGCCCGTACGAACCCGATTTCTGCGCGCTCTCCACCGAAAGCACGATCGTCCTGCCCTGGGATCGCGAAATCCTGCTCAACGGCGACCTCGTGCCAAACCCGAAGTACGAGGCGGTGTACCTCGATGATCCAGGCGGGTACTGAACTGCCGTCTGCATGGTCTACGCCATCTCCTGCACTGCCGTCAGATAATCCGCTCCCTCGCTCATCCGCTGGTACACCTGCCCGATAACCTCGCTGCTGCCGAGCAGGAACCGGCACCTCGTGGCCCCGTTCGACCTGCACTCGACCTCGTAGCACGCGAGCTGCGAACCGCCCACGCGTCCGAAGAAGTCCCCGAGCAGGCCCATCGAGTAATAGCACGCGGGAAATCCGATGTTCAGCGTCGGATCGGCCTCGGCCCAGTCCGTGGAATCGAGCGTAATGACGACGTCATTCAACTGGCCGATCTCGAGCGTACCCCAGCCGGTGTCGCGGAAGAACTCGGAGGCCAGCCCCTGAAACTCGGCGAAGCCCACGGCGTCGGCGTTGCCGCCGCGCGCCGCGAGCCACTCGCGGAACGACGCGAAGACGGCGTCGCCGCCCGCGTAGCCGGCTTCCTGCAGGTACGTGGCGAAGTTGCCGCCGAGGTCGCGCATGAGTGCGGAGCGCAGCGCGGCCAGGGACCGGCGAGGGAGCGCGACGAGCGACGTTGAGGCGAGCGCAAAGTTGGTGGCCATATGCGTCAAAGAAGGGGTCAGCGGCCAATGCGGCGCAAGAGCTCGGCCTCATCAATCACGTCGACGCCGAGCGCCTTCGCCTTGTCGAGCTTGCTCCCTGCCTCGGCGCCGACCACCAGGAAGTCGGTGTTCTTCGACACCGAGTCGGTCACCTTGCCGCCGGCGCCCTCCACCAGATCTTTAGCTTCGCTGCGCCCCAGCGTGGGCAGTGTTCCCGTGATGACGATCTTCTTGCCGAGCAGGGCACCCTCGGCCTCGGCGCGCTGCGGTTCCGTGGTGTTCACGCCGCGCTTCACGAGAGCCTTCACCAGTGCACGGTTCTCAACAGACGCAAACCACGCGCTCACCGACGCGGCGATGGACGGGCCGACTCCGTGAATCCCCTCGATCTCCTCCGTGGACGCCGCTTTCAGCGCCTGCATGGTCCCGAACCGCCGTGCCAGCAGCTTCGCGGTTTCCTCGCCGACATCAGGAACGCCGAGCCCGAAGAGCAGCCGCGACAAGGGCTGCGACTTTGAGGTCTCGATGGCCTCCACCAGTTGCTGCGCGCTTTTGTCAACGAGGCGCGGCATCGCGGCGAGCACGTCTTCCGTCAGGTCGCACAGGGTCGCCGGATCGCTGATGAGCCCGGCCTCGAGCAGCTGCCGCACGCGCTGCTCGGAAAGACCGCGAATGTCCATCGCCCCGCGCGCCGTGAAGTGGATCAACTCCTCGAGGTGCCGCGCGGGACAAAGTTCGTTGGGGCACCGCACCGCGACCTCACCCTCGGCGCGTACCACGGGCGTGCCGCATTCCGGGCACTTCGTCGGCGCGCGGAACGGCTTCGGCGAATCCTCCTTGTCACGCTTCTCCGGGACCGGTCCGAGCACTTGCGGAATCACCTCACCGGCCCGCTTCACCTGTACGAAATCGCCGATGCGCAGGTCCTTCTCGGCGATGAGGTCGAAGTTGTGCAGCGTCGCGTACGTCACCGTCGTGCCACCGATCTCCACAGGGTCGAGCACCGCGCGCGGCGTCAGCACGCCGGTGCGCCCGACTTGGATCTCGATGTCCACGAGCCGCGTCTCGGCCACGTCCGGCACGAACTTGCGTGCGATGGCCCAGCGCGGCTCGCGCCCTCCGGCCGTGGAGCCGAGCTCATCCTGCGTCGCCAGCACATTCACTTTCACCACACCGCCGTCAATCGCGAAGGCCAGCTTGGCGCGATGCGCCGTCTCGAGCGCGTGCGCCCACGCGTGGACGTCGGGCAGCGACGTGCACAGCGCGCGGTGCGGCGCCACGGGAATGCACCACCCGGCAAGCGTCTCGAGCAGTTCCCACTGCGTGGTGAAGGGGAGCGTGGTGGTCCCTGGCACTGCGTACGCGTAACCGAAGAAACGAAGCGGCCGCTTCGCGGTCACCAAGGGGTCCTTCTGCCGGAGCGCACCGGCCGCCGAGTTGCGCGGGTTCGCGAAGACCGGCTCACCGAGCTTCACGCGCTCAACGTTCATCTTCTCGAACCCGTCGAAGGTCATGTAAACCTCGCCGCGGATTTCGATGAGCGATGGCCAGCGCGCGCCGGCGAGCTTCAGCGGGATATCGCGGATGGTTCGCACGTTGGCGGTGACGTCCTCGCCGACCGTGCCATTGCCCCGTGTGGCACCCGTGACGAGGACGCCATCCTTGTACGTCAGGCTGATCGCCGCGCCGTCGATCTTCAGTTCGCAGCAGAAGCCCGAGCGGTCGAAGTCACTGCCGGCAACATCACGGCCCGACGACGCCCAGTCTTCGAGTTCCTCGTCGCTGAACGCGTTATTGAGCGACCCCATCGGCACGAGATGCGCGTGCTTCGCGAGATGGGTCGCTCCCACCTCGGCGCCGACGCGCAGTGTGGGCGAGTCGGCGGTGCGCAGCTCCGGATGCGCTCGTTCGAGGTCGCGCAGCTCGCGGAACAGCTTGTCGTATTCGGCGTCGCTGAGCACTGGACGGTCGAGCACATAGTACTCGCGCGACGCCCGTTCGAGCGCCTCACGCAGCCACGCGGCGCGCGCGGCTGACATCAGGCTACTCGGCTCCTGCCTCGCCGCCTTCGCCCTCGGCCAGTCCGCCCGACTGCAGGAAGTTCTCCACGAAGAACATCCCGCTCTCGCCGGCGCGCTTCGTCATCTGCACCAGCGTGGTGGCCGAAGTCACTTCCTCGCGCTGTTCGTTCACGAACCACTCGAGCGCATTCTTGCTCAAGTGGTCCTTGTCGGCGATCGCCTGGTCCACCAGCGCGCTGATCTGCGCCGTGACCTTCAGTTCGCTCGCGAGGGCCAGTTGCACCGCTTCGAGCGAGTTCTTGAATTCCATCTTCGGCGCCGGCACGGCTGGAATCTTCAAGTCGCCGTCTGAGTCGAGGACGAGCTTCACCAAGCGCATCGCGTGGTCGCGCTCTTCCAGCGCCTGCGCGTAGTAGTGCTTCGCCATCACCGGCAGCGCGGCCTGGTCGAAGTACGTTGCGATCGCAACGTACTGATGCGACGCGGCCAGTTCGTGGCCGATCTGCTCGTTCAATAGCGTGTTGAGTTTCTTGCTGATCATCATAAGTCCTGTTCCTCTCCCGGTTAGCCCTTGGCTTCCTCAGCCACGACGTTGAGTGCGACTTCCACGAGGCGCTCCAACTCCTCGTCCGACGCCTTCGGCAGCAGCGTCTCGGCCCACATGTGGTCCTGCGTTCCCGCGTACCGGTCGAGCAGACGTCGCAGGAATGCCACGAGCGCGATGCGTTCCAGGTCGGCCTGTCGCGACTCTGCCTTGTTGTCCTCTGTGGACCGCAGCAGCGCCTCGAATCGGTGCGCGTTGCGGAGCGCCTTCGCCGTGAGTTCGGCGACGACCTGCGTGAACCGCACATCGGCGTCGGAGAACGGCATGGCTTCGCGCTCCGTCCGAAGAAAAATCGCCCCGATCACGTCCTGCCGCCATCGAATGGGAACGACGACGATCGAGCGAACGTTCCGGGCGTCCAGTGCGGAGCGAACGCTGCGATACGCGGGGTCGTTCACCGCGTCCGGAATGAAGACCGTTTCACCGCTGTCGAACGCCCGCTTGAGTTCGGGGTAGCGGTCGAGGTCCACGACCAGGTTACGGATGGACGGGTCCTCGTAGCTCGCCACCAACCGCACGCCCTCTCGTTCGCCGGCAAGGAAGATCGAGCAGCGATCGAGGCCAAACGTCTGCCCCAGCTTGCCCGCGATGGTCTGCAGGATGTCCACGAAATGCAGGGACGCGGAGATCTCCTGCAAAATGTCCACGATGGCCAGCAGGTGCTCCTTCTCACGCGTGAGTTCGCGCACGCGCGTCTGCAAGCGGGTGATTTCCTCGCCGGCATCAACCGGGCTCGCGGTGGGACTGCTCACTCCATCCTCCCCTCGTGTGGGCGATTGGCCCGTGACATTTCACGCGGTGCGTCGTAGTGCGTATGACCGGGGGCGTGCGCCCGTTTCCGGCCCACGAGGGAACGTACGGGGCGCGTTGCCACACGGTCAATGCATCTCATCGATCTCATAACCCGTAAGCGTGACGGAGGCCGGCTTACCACCGCCGAATGGCGCGCCTTCGCCGCCGAATACGCCGCCGACCGCTATCCGGACTACCAGGTGGCAGCGCTGCTGATGGCCATCTACTTCCGTGGCCTCGATGACGAGGAAGGCTTCGCCCTGCTGCAGGGCATGCTCGAGAGCGGCGGGCGCCTCGACTTCACCGGGCTCGGCAAGCCGGTGGTTGACAAGCATTCCACCGGCGGCGTCGGCGATAAGGTCTCCATCCCGCTCGCGCCCCTCGTCGCCGCGTGCGGCGTTGCCGTCCCGATGATGAGCGGCCGCGGCCTCGGTCACACCGGCGGCACGCTCGACAAGCTCGAGTCTATCCCGGGCTTCAATACGCAGCTTTCGCTCGCCGAGGCCAAGGCGCAGGTAGAGCGCATCGGGTGTGTGCTCATCGGGCAAACGGGCGAGATCGCGCCCGCCGACAAGAAGCTCTACGCCCTGCGCGACGCCACCGGAACGGTCGAGGCCATCCCGCTCATCGCCGCGTCCATCATGAGCAAGAAACTGGCGGAAGGGCTCAACGGCCTCGTGCTCGATGTGAAAACCGGCGCAGGTGCCTTCATGCCCGAGCTGGACCGCGCGCTCACGCTGGCAAAGACGATGGTCGCCATCGGCGAGCAGTGCGGCTGCCCCACGGTCGTGCTCATGACCAACATGGATCATCCCCTCGGCGTCGCGTGCGGCAACGCGCTCGAAATTGAGGAGAGTCTCGACATCCTCCGCGGCGGCGGGCCCGCCGACACTCGCGAAGTCACAATCGCGCTCGGCGAGCAGATGCTGGTGCTCGCCGGCATGGCGGCCGACCAAGGAGCGGCGCGCAGCCAGCTCGAGGACGCGCTCGCCTCCGGCAAGGCACTCGAGAAATTCCGCGAGATCGTCGCGGCGCAGGGCGGCGATCCACGTGTGGTGGACGACCCCGAACGCATACTGCCGCGCGCCAAGGAACAGACGCTGGTCGTCGCATCACATGCGGGCGTGGTGCACCGCGTCGAGCCGCGCGTCATCGGACGCGGGATCATCGCGCTCGGCGGCGGCCGCCTGACGATGGAGGACGCGGTGGACCCGTCGGTGGGTTTCCGCATCCTCGTGCGCCCGGGTACCCATGTGAAAGCCGGGACGCCGTTGGCGGGAGTGCTGGCGCGAGATTCGGCGGGCCTCGAGATTGGCAGCGCTTGCGTCCGCGAGGCCGTTATCATCGGCGAAGGCGACGTGACACCGCAGCCGCTGATTTCGCATCGCGTGACCGCGGCGGGAGTGCATGCGCTGGATGCGGCCTGACGTCCGCGGTCCCGGTCTTCAAGAGAGGCTCCATGCTCGCGTCCCGTTCGTCACTCGCGCTGATGTTTCTGCTCGCCACTCCACTCCTGGCGCAATCGCCGAGCGACTCGGTGGTGCGCGCCATCCTCAAGGAGCGCGTTGACGCCGGCCGTTTCGCCGGCGTGGTCGTGGGCCTTGTATCGCGCGACGGCGCGCGCCGCGTCATCGCCTACGGGCCCAACGCCGGCGTGCAACCCTTCGACGGCAAGTCGGTCTTCGAGATCGGCTCCATCACCAAGACCTTCACCGCGGCCATTCTCGCTGACATGGTGAAGAAGGGCGAAGTGTCGCTCGACGATCCCGTCGCGAAGTACCTGCCATCCGGCACGATCGTCCCGGAGCGCGACGGCAAGAAGATCACGCTGCTCGACCTCGCAACGCAGTCGTCCGGCCTGCCCAGCCTCCCATCGAACTTCGCGCCGAAAGACCGCGAGAATCCCTACGCCGATTACACGCCACAGCAGCTGAGGGACTTCCTCAAGGGATACACATTGACGCGCGCCATCGGCGAGAAGTACGAGTACTCCAATCTTGGCGTGGGGCTGCTCGGCCAGGCGCTCGCCTTCCGCGCGGGCACCGATTACGAGACGCTCGTCACCAAACGCGTGCTCAAGCCGCTCGGCATGAAGGACACGCACATCACGCTGACGCCTTCGCTGCAGAATCGGCTCGCGCCGGGGCACTCCCCATCAGGCGCGGCCGCGAGGAACTGGGACCTGCCGACGTTTGCCGGAGCTGGCGCGCTGCGGTCCACGGTCAACGACATGCTGACGTACATTCACGCCAACGCTGACTCCACGTCGAAACCGCTTGGCGCCACGCTGGCGATGACGCATGGCCTGCGCCGCTCGGCCGGCTCACCGGTGATGACGATCGGCCTTAACTGGCACCGTCTCAAGGGACCCAACGGCAACACGCTCGTCTGGCACAACGGCGGCACCGGCGGCTATCGCACCTTCACCGGCTACAGCGAGGCCACCGGCGAGGGCGTGGCGGTACTGGCGAACACATCGAACAGCGTGGACGACATTGGTATGCATCTGCTCGATGCAACGCTTCCTCTGCCGCCGCTCCCCAAGCCTCGCACGGAAATCACGCTGCCCGCCGAGGTGCTCGACCGCTACGTCGGCACGTTCACGATGACGCCTGCGTTTTCGATTGTCATCACGCGCGAAGCGACGCAGTTGTTCCTGCAGGCCACGGATCAACCGCGCTTCCCCCTCTTTGCCGAAAAGGAAGACGCGTTCTTCCTCAAGGTCGTGGATGCGCAGGTCACGTTCACCAAGGACTCCACGGGCGCCGTGAGCGGTCTGGTGCTGCACCAAAACGGCGGCCATATGCCCGCGAAGAAGAAGTAGATCGCGGATTTCGGCACGCGGGGCCATCGTCTGGCGGCGACGTCGCGCAACGGACAATTTTCACAGTCAGCATCTCTGGATCCCGCCATGTCATTTCGCATCAAGTCCCCGGCGCTCTTGGGGCTCGTTCTGCTCGCGCCAGTCTTCGCATCCGCGCCCGCCACGGCGCAAGATGATCCCTGCAAGGCGGTGCTCGCGCCATTGCGCGCGCGCTACGCGCCGGACCGCCGTGTGGCGGTCTTTGATATCTCCTGCGCGCGACAAGGCACGCAGCTCGTCGTGAAGGGAGACGTTGACCAGGACAACGCGCGCCGCGACGTCATCACGGCGATGGAAGCGGCCAAGCTCGGCACACTCGTTGACAGCATCCGCATTCTCCCCGATCCGGCACTTGCTCAAGTGCCGTTCGGCATCGTCAAGGTGAGTGTCGGCAACGTGCGCTCGAATCCCGCGCATTCCGCCGAGCTGGCCACGCAAGTGATGATGGGAATGGTCGTGACGCTGCTCAAGAAGCAGGGCGACTGGTACTACATCCAGTGTCCCGACAAGTACCTCGGCTGGCTCGAGGGCGCCGCCATGCATCTGACGAAGCAGGCTGGCGTTGATGCGTGGCAGAACGGTCCCCGCGTCATCGTGACCGCGTACTTCGGCGTCGTCCGCGCCAAGCGCGACACGGCGTCGCTCCCCGTCAGCGATGCAGTGCCCCTGGTGTTGTTCAAGGACGACGGTGTGCGTGGCAAGTGGCGCGCTGTCGAGACGCCCGACGGGCGCAGGGGCTTCATCGAGAACCGGCTCGTCGCCGACTACGCAAGATGGAAAGCGACACGCAAGCTCACCGCCGTATCCGTCGAGCTAACCGCGAAGCGGTTCATCGGAGTGCCGTATCTCTGGGGAGGCACGTCGCCGAAGGGGATGGACTGCTCCGGATTCACGAAGACCGTCTTCCGCCTGAACGGCATGGAGTTGAATCGCGATGCCAACCAGCAGGCGCAGATGGGCACCGACGTCTCCGTCGGCGACGACATGCGGCAGCTCACGAAGGGCGATCTGCTCTTCTTCGGCCAGCAGGCCTCAGCCGAGCGCGCCGAGCGCATCACGCATGTGGGGATCTATTTGCAGGACAAGCAGATCATCCACACGCCCGGCGGGTCAGGCGTGCGTATTGACAGCTTCGATCCCTTGGCGCCGAACTTCAACGAAGGCCTGCTGAAGAGCCTGGTCCGCGCGCGGCGCGTCTTCGGTCCCGCGCCGACCCCGGTGCAGCCGTAGCACTCGCTCAGCCCTTCAGCTTCCTGACGCCGATCCCGGGCCGATGGGACAGCGTGACCTTGCCGTCCACGATCCGCGTACCGTCATACACGTCGTTGCTGATCAGGAGCGCCCCGTCGAGGTCGGCCCAGTCAACCATCGGCGACAGGTGCGAAGCGGCGGAAATGCCGCACGAGGTTTCCGTCATGCAGCCGAGCATGACCTTCAGGCCCAGCGCGCGCGCGAGCACGATCATCTTGTGAGCTTCGCGCATGCCGGTGCACTTCATCAGCTTGATGTTGATACCGCTATAGACGCCGACGGCCTTCTTGATGTCGGCGAGGCGCTGCACGCCTTCGTCGCCGATGATCGGCACCGGGCTGCGCTCGGTTAGCCACGCGAGGTCGTCAACCTGCTCCTTTGGAAGCGGCTGCTCGACCATCTCGACGCCCTTCTCCTTGAGCCAGTGCAACATGTTGAGCGCGGCCGCCCGGTCCTTCCACCCCTGATTGACGTCCGCCGTGATCGGCTTGTCCGTCACCGTGCGGATAGTCTCGATGATCATCTTGTCGGTGTCGCGGCCGAGCTTCACCTTCAAGACCTTGTATTCGGCCGCTTCCTTGGTCTTCTGCCGCACGACATCCTGCGTGTCGATGCCAATGGTGAACGACGTGTACGGCGTCTTGCGCGGATCGAACCCCCAGATGTTGTACCACGGCTGGCGCATCAGGCGCCCCACCACGTCATGCAACGCGATGTCTACCGACGCCTTGGCCGCCGGGTTGCCCGGCGCCAGCGCATCGATGTCGCGCAGAATCGTCTCGAGTTCGAACGGATTCTCGTACTTCGAGAGATCAACCTTCGACAGAAACGCCGTGGCCGACTCGTGCGATTCGCCGAGATAGGGCGGCATTGACGCTTCGCCAAAGCCCGTGATGCCGTCGTACTCGATCTCCGTCAGGACGACTGGTGTGGTCGTGCGCGACGAGGTGGCGATCGTAAAGACATGCTTCAGTTGTAGCGTGTACGGACGGAAGCGGAGCTTCATGCGGCTCTTAGCGCGCGGTGTCTGCGCGGGGGCAGCCGATGCGGCAAGCGGTGCGATGAGCGACGAAGCGACCGCCGTGCCGGCGAGCGCGGACGAGTGCTTGAGGAAGTCACGACGATTGTGTGTCACCGGAAAGGCCTGGGGCGGTAGAGGAAGTTCGATCGCAGGCGGGCAGGTTTAGAAGTCGTACGCTGCCCGTCAATCGCGCGGTGCAACGGTCAGTCTACGACGGCTTTGGAGCGTCGGCAAGAACGGACTGCAGCGTGAACGGATGCCATGAGCAGTGGCGAAGGTCGGCTACGGAAAGTCCGGGCGGCCCCCGCCGTGACCGCGCGACAGCTCAGGCCGTTCCGCCGCGCGCCGTGACCGGCCACAGGCACTCCACGCGTCCGCCGCGCACGCCGACATACCAGTCGTACAAGTCAACCGTCGGATCGCAGTGGCCGGGGACGAGCCGCAGCTTCTCCCCGATCATCGGCATCGTGGATTCACTGCCGATGTCCAGCTTGCCGTGCTCGTCCGACACGCTGGCGTAGCGGATATCCGGCTTGCCCCACACGGTCGGCATTCCGGAGTCCATCGCCACCGCCTTCGCCCCCGCATCCAACACAGCGATGCCGCGATGCGCCGCGCTCATCACTGTTGCCAACACGAACAACGCGTGCCGGAACGTGCTGACCGGCTTTCCCGACGCGTCAAGATTCTGCGCGTAGTCGGCATCCATGAAGATGTAGCTGCCGGCCTGAACCTCTGTGTAGACGCCGGACGCCGCCTCGATCTCGAACGTGCCAGTCCCTGCGCCACCGACGATCGGGCAGGCAATGCCGCGCTGGCCGAGCAGTGCGACCGTGCGGCGCACGGCCTCCGTGGCGATGCCAATCAGCGCCTGACGTTCGTCCACGGTGCGCCGGTGCTGCGCGCTCCCCTGATAGGCTTGCAGTCCGCCGAAGACGAGATGCTTCGATGCGGCGATCCGTTCCGCGAGCGCGGCCGCCGCGGGCCCCGCAGCGATGCCGCAACGCGCCGCCCCCACATCAATCTCGACGAGCACCGTCATACGCCGCCCGGCCGCCGCCGATGCGCGCTCAATCGCGTCAATGTGCGAGGCGTCATCCACGCAGACCGCGGTCTTCGCGATCGCGGACAGCGCACAGAGCCGCGCCAGCTTTGACGCACCGACGATCTCATTGCTGACGAGGATGTCCGGAATTCCGCCCCACGCGAACACCTCGGCCTCCGCAACTTTCTGCACGCACTGGCCGACGGCGCCGCGCGCCATTTGCAGCTTCGCAATGACCGGGGATTTGTGTGTCTTGGCGTGCGCGCGGAGCTTCACGCCCGTGGGCGCCAGCAGGGTCGCCATACGATCCAGGTTGTATTCGAACGCGTCCAGGTCGATCAACAGCGCCGGCGTGTCGATCTCATCCTCTCGCACTCCGGGAACGGCCGGGGGAGTCTGAATCATCGTCGGGATCGGTCTTCAGGCACCCGACGGGATGCGCCGGGCGCGGCGTAGAACGGGAAACCGGGGATCAGATATCGAGGTTGGACACGAACTTCGCATTGGCTTCGATGAATGCCCGGCGCGGCTCGACTTCGTCGCCCATCAGACATTCGAACAGTGAGTGCGCCTGCGCCGCGTCCTCGATGTTCACCTTGAGGATCGTGCGCGTGGCCGGGTCCATCGTCGTCTTCCACAGCTGCTCGGGGTTCATCTCGCCAAGGCCCTTGTAGCGCTGGATCGCGACGCCCGCCTTGCCGTCGGTGCCACCGCCGAGCCGCGTCGCGAACTCATCGCGCTGCTCGTCGTCGAAGGCATAGTACTCTTCCTTCCCCTTCGCCACGCGGAAGAGCGGTGGTTGCGCGATGTAGATGAAGCCACTCTCGATCAGCTGTGGCATCTGGCGGAAGAAGAACGTGAGCAGCAGTGTGCGGATGTGCGCGCCGTCCACGTCGGCGTCCGTCATGATGATGATCTTGTGGTAGCGCGCCTGCTCGATGGAGAAGTCCTCCTCGCCGATCCCCGACCCGATGGCCGTGATGATCGTCCGGATCTCCTCGTTGCTCAGGATCTTGTCAATGCGCGCGCGCTCCACGTTCAGGATCTTGCCGCGCAGCGGCAGGATGGCCTGAAACATCCGGTCGCGCCCCTGCTTGGCCGAACCGCCGGCCGAGTCGCCTTCCACCAGGTAGAGCTCGCACAGCGCCGGGTCGCTCAGCGAGCAGTCGGCGAGCTTGCCGGGAAGGTTGCCGACGTCGAGCGCCGACTTCTTGCGCGTCAGGTCGCGCGCCTTGCGCGCCGCCTCGCGCGCCCGCGCCGCCGCCAGCGCCTTCTCGATCACGATGTTGCCGACGCGCGGGTGCTCCTCGAGGTACTCGGCGAGCCACTCGTTCACGTACGTCTTGACCGCCGTCTCGACCTCGGAGTTGCCGAGCTTGGTCTTCGTTTGCCCCTCGAACTGCGGCTCCTTCACCTTGAAGCTGAGCACCGCGGTAAGCCCTTCGCGCACGTCGTCGCCGCTCAGGCGCAGCTCCTTGTCCTTCTTCGCGATGTTGGCCTTGTCGAGGTGCTTGTTGATCACCGAGGTCAGCGCCGACTTGAAGCCGGTCAGGTGCGTGCCGCCCTCGTGCGTGTTGATGTTGTTCACGAACGAGAACATCGTCTCGTTGTAGCCGTCGTTGTACTGCAGCGCGATCTCGATGCCAATCCCGTCGCGTTCCGCGTCGGCGTAGAGAATCTCGTTGTGGAGCGTGCGGCGATTGGCGTTGAGGAACTGCACGAACTCGCGCAGGCCGCCCTTGGCGTGGAACGTCTCTTCCTTTTCCTCGCCGGCGCGCTCGTCCTTGAGCGTGATGCGCACGCCCTTGTTGAGGAATGAGAGCTCGCGCAGGCGCGCGGCCAGCGTGGGATAGTCGTAGCGCAGCTCGGTGAAGATCTCGTGGTCCGGCTTGAACCAGACCTTCGTGCCGGTCTCATTTGCCGCCGGCTTGCCCAGCACCTTGAGTTTTTGCACGGTGTCGCCCCGCGCAAACTCCATGTAGTGCTCTTTGCCGTCGCGGTTGATCCACACCTTCAACGACTCCGACAGCGCATTCACCACCGACACGCCGACGCCATGCAGGCCGCCCGACACCTTGTACGAGCTCTTGTCGAACTTGCCCCCCGCGTGCAGCACGGTCAGCGCGAGCTCCACGCCTGGCAGCTTCTCTGTTGGGTGCATGTCGACCGGGATGCCGCGCCCGTTGTCGAGCACCGTGATTGAGTCGTCGGCGTGGATCGTGACATGAACCATGTCACAGTAACCCGCCAACGCCTCGTCAATCGAGTTGTCCACCACCTCGAACACGAGATGATGCAATCCGCGGGCCGATGTGGACCCGATATACATGCCGGGACGCTTGCGAACCGCCTCGAGTCCCTTGAGGACCTGGATGCCTGAGGCGTCGTAGTGCGATTCAGCGGCGTCGTTTGTCTTGGCCATTGCGCTCGCGGAAAGGGGAGGTGGGGGGAGCTCCAAAGAGACGCCGAATTCCGGGGTTTCTCCACATCGCCAATACTATAATTGAAAACACCCCGAAATGCAACCGGGGAGTAGCTTCGTAAGTGATTGTATGGTAATATCTTAGCGAAGAAGCTCCCAGCGAATCTTCTTCACCACGCTCTTTCCGGTCTGTTTGTTCACTTTCTCGACCAGCGAGCGCTCCATTAGCGAGAGTTCCTGGAGCCACGCGTGCGTCCTTACACCAACGGTCAGCGTGCCATTCTCGGCGATAGCCCGCGCCTGCGTTACCGCAGCGATCTGAGGCCCAACGGCGCTCGCCCAGTATCCCAGCACCTCCGCGCGCGCGATGCGCGCGCCAAGCGCACTGCCGGCCAGGAGATCGGCCAGTGCTTCGCCGACTTTCGCGGGGCCGCGTCGCCGCTCGCTCATTCACCCTCCGACAGCGCACCATCAGCGATTCGATAGCGTGAGAGGCGCGTGAAGCGATCCGGAATCTCCTCGCGGCGCGGCACGCACAGCACGACCTGTCCGACGCCGGCCTCAAGCAAAAGGTCGAGCACCCGCGCAGCGCGGCGGTTGTCGAGTTCGGCGAACGGGTCGTCGAGCAGCAGGACGGGGAGCGTCTCTCGCCGCTCGCGGAGCGTCGCCGCTTCGAGCAATCGAAGCGCGATCGCCCCCGTGCGCTGCTGGCCAGCCGAGCCGACGACGCGCAAGTCACGGCCGTCGAGCGTCAACGCGAGGTCGTCGCGGTGCGGACCGGCGTGCGTGCTGCCGCGCCGGAGGTCATGCTCCCGCGCGCGCTCGAAAGCATCGCGCAGCGCGGCTTCGCCATTGCCCTCGGTCGGCAGCGGCGTCGCGTACGCCATCGCGGACTCCCCGGGTTCTCCGATGGCATACGACAGCCGCGTGAACTCGTCCGCGTGGTGCCGCACCCATGCGCGCCGTTCTGCCACCAGCACAGCACCGTGCTCGGCCAGCGCGGGCTCCCACGCCGCCACCCCGTCCGTCCCGCGCCGGTGGCGGGCCGCGTCGCGCAATGCGGCATTGCGCCGGTCGAGTGCCGCGCGATAGTGGCGCAGAGCGCGCAGGTAGCGCGGCGACGTGAGCGCCAGGGTGATGTCGAGGAACCGGCGGCGCTCGGCGGGACCGTCGCTGACAAGGGTGACGTCGCGCGGCGCGAGCAGCACTGACGGGAGCGCGCCGAGCGCGTCGGTGATGCGCGGCAATTCCACTCCGTCGCGCGTGACCTTCTTGCGCCCGGCGCGGTCGGCGCCCGCGCCGAGGCGCCGCACGCCGTCGGGGCCGTGCACAGTCGCATGCACGTGAAAGGCCGGCTGGTCGAACCGCACGAGGTCGCGGTCGCGCGCGCCGCGCACCGACCGGAGTTGCTCCACGTAGGCGAGCGCTTCGAGGAAACTCGTCTTCCCTTGGCCGTTCTCTCCGACGAGCGCGATTCCCTCGCTGGGCAGCGTTACGTCAACTTGCGCGAGGTTGCGGAAGTCGCGCACGGTGAACTCGGCGACGCGCGTACGACCGTGATCCGGCGCCGTCACGTCGAACGCGATGCCGGGCACATCTACGGTCGCCGTGGTGGGCGCCGTGGTGGGCGCCGTGGTGGGCGCCGTGGTGGGCGCCGTGGTGGGCGCCGTGGTGGGCGCCGTGGCGGGCGCCGTCGCGCTGGTCGCGCGCCTGGCCTTCACCTTACTCGCCCGTAAACTGCGCGGGGCGCTTGGCGAGAAACGCCGCCGTTCCCTCGGCCATGTCCTTGGTCGACCCCAGCGAGCCGAATAGCCGCGCCTCGAGCGCCAATGCGTCGTCGGCGAGCCGGTCGAAGCCGTCATTCACCGCCTCGATGGTGCGCGCCACGGCGACGGGTCCGTTCTTCGCGAACTGCAGCGCGAGGGACTTCGCTTCCTCGTGCAGGGTCTTCGCCGTTGCCAGGACGTCCACGAGGCCGATGCGATACGCCTCAGTGGCATCAATCTGCTCGCCGCTCAGGATGAGCCGCAGCGCCCGCCCCTTGCCCACGAGGCGCGGCAGGCGCTGCGTGCCGCCATAGCCCGGCATCAAACCGAGCTTCACCTCGGGCAGGCCGAACTTCGCGTGCTCTGATGCCACGCGAATATGACAGGCGAGGGCAAGTTCGCAGCCACCGCCGAGCGCAAAGCCGTTGACGGCAGCGATGACCGGCTTGGTGAGGCGTTCGATCCTGTTGAAGATCGCCTGTCCCTTGGCCGACATCTGCTCGAGGCCGGCCGCATCGTGACCGGCGATTTCGGCGATGTCGGCGCCCGCAACGAATGCACGTCCGGCGCCGGTGACAATCACGGCGGCAACGAGCGGGTCGGTCGCGAAGGCCGTGAAGACGACGTCCAGTTCCTCGAGGACGCGTGCGTTGAGGGCGTTCAGCTTGTCAGGGCGGTTGATTGTCACCGTGGCGATGCGGTCGGCGACTTCAACCGTGAGGAACTCGTAGGGCATGGCGGGCGCACCGAATGGAGACAAGGAAAGTTACGGCTGTACGAGGGACGGGGGCAGGGTGAGGTGTGCGAGGGACGAGGGACGAGTGCGGTGTGCCGAGGCTTGGTGAAGGGGAACGAGTGCGGCGAGGAGAACGGGAACGACGTCGGCACTCGTCACCACATTGGCTCCACGAGGGATGTTCCCCATGTTTCTTCTCACTGCTCGCTACACTCTCCACTCCGCACCAAACCCCCGCACCCCTCCCCGTTCCTCCTCTGTGCCTCCTGCCGTTCGCGCCCTTCGCTGGGACTCCGCCGCCCGCACGCTTCGCATCCTTGATCAGCGCTTCCTGCCGCGCGAAGTCATCGAGCGCGAGCTTCGCACGCTCGATGAGGTGGACGATGCCATTCGGTCGCTCGCGGTGCGCGGTGCCCCCGCCATTGGCGTCGCAGCGGCGCTCGGGCTCGTCGCGTCCTTCGCGCGGATGCCGCAGGTGTCGCGGGCGGCGGTGCAGGCCGGCATCGAACGCCTTGCCACGGCGCGGCCCACGGCCGTGAACCTGCCGTGGGCGATGGCGCAGATGCAGAGCGTGGTGGCCAGCGCGCCCTCTGACGGGGCGGCGCTGCTCGACGCGCTGGCGGCCGTCGCGGAGCGACTGCTCGCGAATGATGAAGCGATGTGCGATGCCATCGGGCGCCATGGGGCGACGCTTATCGCCGACGGTGCGCGCGTGCTCACCCACTGCAATGCGGGAGCGCTGGCGACGACAGGCATCGGCACGGCCCTCGCGCCGGTGTACACCGCCGTCGCGGCGGGGCGTCGCGTGGAGGTCGTCGCTTGCGAGACGCGTCCGCTGCTGCAGGGGAGCCGCATCACCGCGTGGGAACTCTCGCGCGCCGGTATTCCGGTGACCCTCTGCACCGACGGGATGGCGGCGTCGCTCATGCAGGCTGGACGCGTGGATCTCGTGATCGTCGGCGCCGACCGCATCGCCGCGAACGGCGACGTGGCCAACAAGATCGGCACATACGCGCTCGCCGTCGCCGCGCGGCACCATGGAATTCCTTTCTACGCGGCTGCGCCATCGAGTTCCATCGATCCGGCCGCGCCCGACGGCGCGGCGATCCCCATTGAACAGCGCGCGGCCGACGAGGTGCGGCGCGTTGGCGAGCAGCTGCTCGCACCGCCGGACGTCGCAGTCTTCAACCCCGCCTTCGATGTGACGCCAGCGGCGCTGGTGACGGCGATCATCACTGACCGAGGCATCGAGCGGCCGCCGTTTCGGTTCGCACGCTAAAAGTCCCGTGAACCTGACCCTCGCTTTCCTTCTGTTCACCGGCAGTCCACCGCGGAGTCACAATGATCCGTGGCTGGGGAGGGACAAGTTCGTGCACTTCACCGCGTCAGCCCTGATTCAGGGTGCGGCGTACTCGCTCTTCCATCGCGGGGCGCGCTACACCGTGGCGATCCAGCGTGCGTCGCTCGTGACGGTCGCCGCGGGCGTGAGCAAGGAGTTGTATGACTGGCGCCATCCAGCTCGAAATCAGGCGAGCTGGCGCGACCTCGCGTGGGACGGACTCGGTGGCGTCACCGCCAGCGTGGCGGCCAAGCAGGTTGATCGTTGACCGACGCGGGTTGGAATTCCGGCCGCGTGCGGGCAAATTCGAAGCACCTTCTCCCGACGGCATGACCGACCAAACGCCGCAGGCCTCACCGTACGCCCATCGCCGCAGCAACTTCGTGTTGCGTGCGCTCATTGACGAAATGCTCGATCAGGTGCGCGCGCTCGATCGCCACTCCGCGCGCATGGCGGAAGAGGAGAGGGCGCGCGCCGAGCAGGCGCTCGATGAGTTGATGGGACGCGTGCGGCGCGCCGCGATGAAAGGACCCGTCGCCTGATTCAGCTCGGCGACCTGTCGCTCTGGCTAGCGCTGCTCTTCGGTGCGTGGGGCGCGGTGCTCGGCGGCTGGGGTGCGCTAACCGGTCGTCGCGACCTGACGGAGAGTGGTGAGCGGGGCGTGCATGCCGCCACGACCTTTGCGGTGCTCTCGTTGACGGGTCTCGCCTGGGCGCTTGCAGCCGGCGACCTCACGTACCGCTACGTTGCGAGTTGGGCGTCATCGTTCACCCCGTTGCCGTATCGCATCGGCGCCGCATGGGCAGGGCCGTCGGGCGCGCTGCTGCTCTGGGGGGTTGCCCTCGGGCTGGGGGCATCGGTCGCGTCGGCCACGCTGCGCCGCGGCAGTGTGCTCCGCGCGTGGACGGCGGCCTTGCTCGCCCTGCTTCTCGTAGCAGTGCTCGCGATGGCCTGCCTCGACACGAATCCGTTCGTGCGCCTCCCGTTTCCGCCCGACGACGGCCGCGGCCTGCCACTTGAGTGGATGCGCCCGATCGCGCTCCTGCAGGTGCCGCTCGGCTACGTCGCCATGGCGCTCGTCGCCGTGCCTTCGGTCATGACGGTCATGGGTGCGGTGGGCCGCTCGCCGTGGCAGCAGACCGCGCACCGTTGGGCGGTTGCGTGCTGGGCGCTCGTTGGCGCCGCGATGCTGCTCGACTGGCGACGCCGCTACGGCGACGCGGTGTGGCGCGACGACTGGCGTTGGGCGCCCGTGCAGACCGGCACCGCGTTCGCGTGGATTGGCGCATCACTGCTGTTGGTTGCGACGAAACGACGCTGGCGATCGAACGCCGTGCTCATTGCCGCATTTGCGGCGTTTACGCTCTCGTTGGGCGGCCTCACGATGCGGCGCGCGCTCGGATGGGACGGCGTGCACGATGTCGCCGCGTCGGCGGTCGGCCGCGCGTCGGCCTGGCTGGCGCTCGCGGTGGTGATGGCGGGCGCCGTTGAAGCGCTTCGCGCGCTGCACGGCGTCCGCACGGGCGCCGCCGCGGCGATGCGCGTTGCGTATGGGGCGGTGCTCGTTGCCTCTGTCGCGCTCGTTGCGGCGAGGTTTGCCGGCGGTGGCGACGCCACGCTGCGCGAAGGCGAACGTACGCGCGTGGCTGATCGCTTCGGCACGCCGTGGACGCTATCGCTCGAGGGCATTTCCACCGTTGGCCGCGAGGACGTGGTGAGCAATGTCATCGCGGTGCGCGCCGCCGCTGGGGGTCGCACGCGAGCCTTCGTGACGGCGGAAGTACGCTCGCGGTACGCGGGTGAAGGCCAGCAGCCCGTGGATCAACTGGAGTTGTCCGGAATCGCCGCGGGCCTCGTGCAGGATCTTCGCGTGGACGTGCGCGAGGCGAACACGGCCGACGCGACGCTGTCGGTGCACTTTGTCCCGCTCGCGAGTTGGCTATGGATCGCCGGCGTCGCGGCGGTGCTTGGGGCGCTGGTCGCGGCGTTCATGCCGTCGCGTGGCGACGCGCCGGATGCGCCGGCAAATGCGGCACCGAATGCATCACTGGATGCGGCGTCACTCTCCTCGGAGGTCGCGTGAACCGCGCGCTGCTTATCGGCGTCGCGCTCGGTGCGCTCGCCGTCGCTTACGTGCTCTGGCCGCTGCTGCGGCCCGCGCGTCGTTCAAGTGCGGACGCGGACACCGGCGCCCAAGCCGCGCGCGATTCACCCGCATCCTGAACTGGATGACGGTCGGCACAGCCGCCAGCGATCTACGCCGCGGCGGGCCGTGCCTCGCGAAGCACGCGCGTGAAACAGTGCTTCTCGGCCATCTCCACCTCGGTGCGGTCGATCTTCGTGTAGCGCAGCACCTTCTCCGGGAAATGGTCGAGGGTCACCTTCTTGAACCCGCACGCCTCGAAGATCTTCTCTGAGAACGACGTCGCGAACAGTTCGTCGAAGCCGCGCCGCCGAGCGAGATCGGCGATCTCCTCGATGAGTGCCACGCCGTAGCCGCGGCCGCGCGCCGATGGGTGTACGGCCAGTCCGACGAGCTCGGCCAGCGACGGCGAATACTCGTCAATCGCGACGATGCCGACGATGCGGCCGTGCTCGCCGCGGATCACGCGGTAATCCGCGAGGTGCTCCTCGACGAACTGTTTCGTCCGGCGCAGCGTCTTGCCCTCGGGTGCGAACATGTTGTTCAGCGCGGCGATTGCCGCGACGTCGCGTTCGGTGGGTCGGCTGATCATCCGCGCTCCGTGGCTTCGAGGCGCCGCAGCGCCACGCGTATGGGAATTACTGTCGCCGCCGCGCACAGCAAGGTCGCCGCACCGAATCCGACGATCATCTCGAGCGGATTTGCGACCTGGTTGAACGCGCGCGCCGCAAGATAACCGTACACCGGCCGTGCCTCGAGGACGATGGTGCCCCCGATCACACAGATGGACGCCATCATGAACAGCAGCCCCCCGAACGATGTCGGGATCTGCGCGGCGTTTTCCGTCTCGAACTGCGGGAACAGCGTCCCGAAGCCGATAGCGAGCCCGGCGATGGCGAAGGTCATGAACGTGATCGTGAACACAGAGACCAGGAACATGAATGTCGACACCTGCAGCAGGTAGTCGGTCACCCCCACGATGCCGAGTGCGAGCATGAGCAATGGCAGAGTGCCCACCCAGAACTTCGCCCACAGCAGGTCGCGCATCTCCAGCGGACTCGACCGCAGCAGCCACAGCGTGCGCCCCTCGAGCGAGACGCCGGGGAAGATGAAGCGCGCGGCAATCGAGGCTAGCACGAAGCCCGCCAGCACGAGGTTGAGGAACGGCACGACGTTAATGAGGAAGAACGTGATGCCCTCGCCCCGGAGCGGCAGGTACTTGATGTTGAACACGTACACGACGACGAGCACCGCGAGCAGGATCAACTGGCTCCACTGGGTCGTGTCGCGAAAGAAGACCCGCACCTCCTTCATCACCAGCTCGCGCTTCAGCGTGCCCACGGGCGCGAGCACTTTCATCGCCACCCGCTGCAGCAGTCCGGCGCGCGCCCAACGCTCGGCGCTTTCCTGCGCCTTGCTGAAGCCCGCCGCGTAGAGCGCGCGGTGCAGCATCGCGCCGAGGACGACGAACGCAGCGGCGGTCGCCCAGAGCATGTAGAGCGACAGCCAGTCCGGCTTGTGCGCCAGATAGCCCATCACCGCCTTCTGGAACCACTCACTCGGCAGGAGCGGTGATGTCGGGCCGCGCAGCACCGCGATGAAATCCACGAGCGACCGGAATCCCTCGGGGCGAGCCAGCTTCTCGGGGCGCACCAACCGGAAGAGCAGGACGATGCCTCCCGCCGTCATCACCGCGATGACGCTGAGAATGTCGCGCGTGCGCCGTGCCGGGAAGATATTCACGAGCAGCAGCGTTGTGGCGCTGCCGAGCACAGAGGGAATCACGAGGAACGGTAGCAACGTGAAGGCGACGAAGAAGCCGAACCCCCAGCCGCCCTGGTAGGCGATGCCGTACGCCGTGAACATCGGAATCGCCATCAGCACGACCATCCAGCTCGAGAAGAGCGTGGTCTCCATGAGCTTCGCCGAGTAGACGCGCAGCCAGTCCACCGGTGCCGAAACGAGCAGGTCGAGGTCTTTCGCGAGGAAGAACGACGAGAGCGCGGTGATGACGTTCGACAGCAGCAGCAGCGAGAAGAAGCTTACCAGCATCAGCCCGAGCAGCTTGCCGGCCAGCAGTTCCCCGATCTCCGGCACACCCTTGAAGTACGAGAGCAGACGGTAGAGCAGGCCGAATATGAAGGCCCAGAAGAGCAAGCCGACGGTGGTGAGGATGGTGATGCGCGCACCCCGTCCGCGCTCCTCGGCGAATGCTCGGGCGCGCGCCGTGAGCACCTTGGGCCGCAGAATCCACAGCAGCGGCGCGTCGGGCTGCGCGACGGCGACATGCGCACCGGTGGTGTGCACGTCGGTCGCGTACACTCCGGACCCGGGAGTTGCTCTCGTCTGCGCTGCGCGCTCCGTCATCCGACCTCGTCTTTCGGTCTGCCGTCTGCCATCCACCGTCTCCCGTCTCCCATCTCCCATCTCCCATCTCCCATCTCCCATCTGTCTCTACGCATCCAACACATCCATCAGGTTCCGTGCGGCGTTCTCACCGGTCAGCCGCAGGAAGATTTCCTCCAGTCCGCTTCCGCCGAACGTCGCCGAGTTGCGCAGCTCTTCCATGGTGCCGAGCGCGTGCATCCGGCCGTTCACGATGATTCCGATGCGGTCGCACAGCGATTCGGCGGTCGCCAGCGTGTGTGTGCTCATCATGATCGTATGCCCTCGCGCGGCATACTCACGAAACAGGTCACGCAGGATCTTGATCGCCTTCGGATCGAGGCCCACGTGCGGTTCGTCCACGACGATCACCTCTGGGCGGTGCACGAACGCGCTGGCGATGATCAGCTTCTGCCGCATGCCGTGGCTGTAGCTCTCCACCAGCTCGTCGCGCCACTCTTCGAGGTCGAACAGCGCGAGCAGCTCGCGCGCGCGGTGCTCGACGTGCGGTCCGTGCTGGTCGTACAGGCCGGCGACGAACCGCAGGAACTCGCCGCCGGTCAGCTTCTCGTAGATGAACGGGCGGTCGGGAATGAAGCCCAACTTGGCCTTGGCCTCAATCGGGTCGGTCGCGATATCCAGGCCGCCGATCTCCACGCGTCCGGCCGTCGGCTTCAGGATGCCCGCGATCATGCGCAGTGTCGTCGTCTTGCCGGCACCGTTGGGCCCGAGGAAGCCGAACAGCTCGCCCTGCGGCACGTGCAGGTCGAGTCCGTCAACGGCGACGAACGAGCCGTAGTGTTTGGTGAGGCCGGTGAGGCGGATCATGGCGTGACAGGCAAAGGGAATACGGATGTCGATGGCTAGCGGGCCCCGTCGAGCACCGTGATCTGGAGATTGCCGATGAGGCGCAGCAACTCCGTCTGACGGCCGAGACCGCCGACGACGAATCGCAGGTGAGCGGCGTCGGCGGGGAACTGACCGAACGTCGGGTCCACCGGCACCCAGTCGTCGAGCCAGACTTCGGGCCACGCATGGTAATAGAACTTGCCGCGCACGTAGGCGAGCCCCGTGGCGATGCGAGCCGGGATGCCGACTGCACGGGCGAGCGCCACGTAGAGTTGCGTGTGCTCGTTGCAGTCGCCGCGCCGAGTACGCAGCACCTGCACCGCATTGGGCACGCTAAACGTCACTTCCTTCGCGAGCGAATCGTGCACCCACCGGGTGAGCTTCTCCGCGACGCGACGGGCGTCGCGCTCGAGGCCGGTGATGGCGATGGACTTCTGCACGATCGCGATGTCATTGCTCTGCAGCATTGGCTCGGTCGCGAGCTCGCTCTTGAACCTCGAAATGAACGCCGGGGCACGCGTCGTGAGCGAGAACGACGTCGCGGGCACCGGCCGCCGCTCGATGCGCAGCGTGTCGCCGCGCAGCGACTGCCGCCCGCCGTCGAGGTCGTAACCGGCCAGTTGAACGCCGCTCAACCGCACGCGGAGGCGCGGCAGCGACGACGCGCTCAGCGCCACGCCGGCTGAGATGGCGGTGCTCTCGAAGATGTCGCGTGCCGGGCCGCTGTCCGTCGCAGCCGCGCGCGCGATCCGCCAGTTCTCGAACGCGAGTTCGTACGCCATGCGGCGCAACGTGATGCCCGCGGCTTGGGTTGCGAGGATCACGCGTCCCTGCGCATCCACCCAACCGTCGAAGCCACCGCTCTCGCCCACCACGTGCCAAGCACGCACAGTGTCGGTCAACGCGCTCTTCCAAGCTTTGGTCGCCGCGTCGAAGCGCGCGGAATCGTCCACGACGAAGAGGCTCTCGGCGGCCACCGTCAGCGCCACGTCGCGCGACTGCATCTGCTGCGGATCGAAGGTCGGCATGCGGTAGGTCTTGCCCCGCTTCGGCGTCTCGCCCAGCGCGACCGCGAGCGGCGCGAGCGTTGGCACCAGCACCGGGCCGCGCACGGCGATCCGCTGCGTGTCCGCCGGCTGCCCAGGCACGTCCATCGCGAAGATCACGACGCTGTCGCCTTCGATGCGCCCCGCGACGCGCATCGGCGTTTCCGCCGCCTCCGCTTGCACGTCGAACGTGCGTAGCGCGAGCGCGCGCGAGAGCATGACGACCGACCGTGCAGAGGCGCGGTGCACGCGCCCGGCGAGCGGCAGATCGGCGACGAAGTAGTCGGTGACCTCGATACCGTGTTCCAGCGTATCAATGGTGGTCGACGCGAAGCCGATGCGCGTGCCGTTCTGCTCCACCGCGTAGAACGTGGCGCCCGGGCTCAGACGCATCGCCGCCTCGGCGAGGCGCTCGGCGCGTCCCTGGAAGAACTCGCGGCGCACGAGGAACGCGAGCCCGCCGCCCCACGTGGCGAGGAGCACCAGCGCGACGATCACACGCAAGCGCCCGCGCCCCGCGTGCCGCATGCCGACTTCCGGTCCGCCCGCGATGCGACCCACTACCGTCCCTGCGCCTCACGCATGTGGCGGTAAGCCACCGCCGCGTCACTCGGCCGGCCCAGGCGATCGAGCACGATGCCCACGCCCTTGAATGCGCGCCAGTTGCCGGGATCGAGCCGCGTCGCCCGTTCGTATGCGGTGAGCGCCGCCGCCAACTGGTCCACGTGGTTCAGCGCTTCGCCAAGATAGAAGTGTGCGAGCGCGTCGTCGGTGCGCTGCGATGCGGCCTTCTGCAGCGGCTCCACCGCGTCACGCCAGCGGGCACGGCGGCACGCGAGGATTCCCACCTGCAGCTGCACCGCGGTATCATCCGCGCGCAGCTTCGCCGCCCGCCGCAGTTCGGCCTCAGCCTGATCGTACCTCAGGCGCCCGCCCAGCAGATACGCGCGGGCGCAGATCAGCTTCACTTCATCGCCGCCGGCGGCGAGACACTCGTCGAGCGCCGCCAGCGACGCGCTCGCGTCGCCGTGCTTCTCGAGCGCGTGCGCGTACGCGATCGCCGCGTCCGCGTCACGCGGTGACATTTCCGTCGAACGCCGCAGCGGCGCGAGCGCCGCGGTCGGCATCGGCTCCGCGGCCTTGCGCATCGGCGGCAACGAGGCGTCCGGCGCTGGATGCGCGCCCATCGCGCGCGACGAGGCCGCCGGCCGCGCCCCGACCGATCGCGTAGCATCTCCCGTCGCCGGTGAACCGGCGGAAGGCTTGGACGATGAGGCGGCGGTCCACGTCGCTCCCGGCCGTGCCGTCGGGTTGGGCGCGGCGCCGCCCATGCGCTGTGGCGCGTTCCGCCCGCGCGCCGATCCGGGCGACGCCTCCGCTTCCTGCACGATGCGCACCGACCAGCTTGGGCCGGCATCCTCGACATCGTCGTACGACGACTCCCCGCAGACCGGCGGCTCGCGAAAGGTGACCGCGGCCGACTCGGACGCATCACCCGGCGCGTTCGCCTGCTGATCCACTCGCAACTGCGGCACGGCCGCGACATCGCCAAACGAGAGTTGGGCGGGATCGAATCCGGGGCTGAACGGGGGAGTGCGGAATGGGTCGCGCGACGACACGAGCCTCTCGGGGGGAAAAGGAAGGGCAGGATCAATCTAGCCCGCCCGCCGCTTGGGGGGCCAACCGGACCCTTCCACTAGGCCCGGCTCCCATCTTCGGGTTCCACGCGCCATTTTACAAAGCTATGGCCGAAGAAGCCCTGATTGTCCGCGGCGCCCGCGAACACAATCTCAAGGAGATTGACGTCACCATCCCGCGCAACCGCCTCACGGTGGTCACGGGATTGTCGGGCTCCGGAAAGTCGTCGCTCGCCTTCGACACGATCTTTGCCGAAGGGCAGCGCCGCTATGTCGAGTCATTGTCTGCCTATGCGCGGCAGTTCCTCGGGCTCATGGAGAAGCCCGATGTGGACGCCATCGAAGGACTTTCGCCCGCGATCTCCATCGAGCAGAAGACGGCGGGGCACAATCCACGCTCGACCGTCGGAACCGTCACCGAGATCTACGACTACCTGCGTCTGCTGTACGCACGCACCGGCACGCCGCATTGTCCCAACTGTCACCGGCCCGTCGAGCGGCAAAGCGCCGGACAGATCGCCGACATCCTGCTGAGCTGGCCCGCCGGCACTCGTCTCGAGGTGCTTGCGCCGCTCGTGCGCGGTCGCAAAGGTGAGTTCCGCGAACTGTTCGAGAACGCGCGCAAGCAGGGCTTCGTGCGCGCCAGCGTGGACGGCGCGCTCATCGAACTGGCGTCGCCGCCAACGCTCAACCGCCGCCAGAACCACGACATTGCCGTCGTGGTGGACCGGCTCACGGTGCGCGAGAGCGATCGCGGCCGCCTCGCCGACAGCGTCGAGACGGCGCTGCGCCTTGCCGAGGGAGTCGTCGAGATACGTCGCCACGACGGCGCCAAGCAGACGCCGCACCTGTTCTCCGAGCGCTACGGCTGCCCCGACTGCGGACTCTCGCTCCCAGAACTCGAGCCGCGCCACTTCTCGTTCAACTCGCCCTTTGGCGCATGCCCGGCGTGCAGCGGTCTCGGCGTGCGCCGTCTCGCGAGCGCGGAACTCGTGCTCGGCGATCCGAGCATTTCACTACTCGAGGGCGTCGTGCTCCCCTGGGGCGAGCCCGACGGCTATCTGCGTCGTGTCATCCTGCCCGGACTCGCCAAGCAGCTCAAGTTCGAGCTCAATGCGCCATGGGGACAGTTGCCATCGAAGGTGCAGGACGCGCTGCTCAACGGCCTGTCGGCGAAGAGTGGCGACGTAAAATGGGAAGGCATCCTCGCGACGGTGCAGCGCCGTTACACCGAGACGGCCAGCGACAACGTGCGCGCCGAACTCGAGGAGTACATGCTCGTTGCTGAGTGCCCCGAGTGCGGAGGGTCGCGCCTCAAGCCCGAGTCGCTCGCGGTCACCATCGAAGGGGCGAACCTCGGCGAGCTGGTGAACCGGTCAGTCGCCGACGCGCTCACATTCATTGAACAGGTGCCGCTCCGTGCGCACGGGCGCCGCGGGCTCGACCCCGAAGTCGCAGGCCCGATCGTGAAGGAAGTCAGCGAACGGCTGCGCTTCCTCGTGGATGTCGGGCTGGAGTACCTCACGCTCAATCGTTCCGCGGAATCGCTGTCGGGCGGCGAGGCCCAGCGCATTCGGCTGGCCACGCAGATCGGCAGCAAACTCGTCGGCGTGCTCTACATCCTCGACGAGCCGAGCATCGGCCTGCACCAGCGCGACAACGCCCGTCTGCTCGCCACGCTCAAGCGACTGCGCGACCTCGGCAACACCGTGCTCGTCGTCGAGCACGACGAGGAGACCATCCGTGCCGCCGATCATTTGATTGACCTCGGACCAGGGGCGGGGAAGCACGGCGGGGAAGTGGTCGCACACGGAACCGTTGCCGACGTCATTGCGACGCCGGGATCGCTCACCGGCGCGTACCTGCGCCGGGAGAAGTCCGTTCCCGTGCCGGCGACACGCCGGCCGCGGGATCCGCGCCGCCAGCTCGTGGTCGAAGGGGCACGAGAGCACAACCTCTGCGACATCACGCTCGAAGTGCCGCTGGGTTGCTTCACCGCCGTCACCGGGGTCTCCGGATCTGGGAAGAGCACACTCATCAGCGACATCCTGCACCGCGCGCTCGCGCGGCACTTCTACCGCGCCCGCGTCATTCCTGGCGCACATCGCCGCATCGCCGGCCTCGAGCACCTCGACAAGGTCATTGACATTGACCAGAGCCCCATCGGGCGCACGCCGCGCTCGAACCCCGCGACGTACACGGGGCTCTTCACGCCGATCCGCGACCTCTTCGCCGAGCTGCCCGAGGCGAAGATGCGCGGCTATGGCCCAGGGCGTTTCTCGTTCAACGTGAAGGGCGGGCGCTGCGAGGCGTGCCAGGGCGACGGCCTCGTGAAGATCGAGATGCACTTCCTCCCCGACGTCTATGTCACCTGTGAGACGTGCAAGGGACGGCGCTACAACCGCGAGACCTTGGACGTGCGCTTCCGCGGTCTGAGCATCAGCGAAGTGCTCGACCTCACGGTGGAGGACGCACTCGCGCTGTTCGGGAACCAGCCGCGCATCGCGCAGAAACTGCAAACCCTCCATGACGTCGGGCTCGACTACATCCACCTCGGGCAGAGCGCCACGACGCTGTCCGGCGGCGAGGCGCAGCGCGTCAAGCTCGCCACCGAACTCAGCAAGCGCGACACTGGTCGCACGCTGTACATCCTCGACGAACCGACCACGGGTCTGCACTTCGAGGATGTGCGCATGCTGCTCGAGGTGCTCCACAAGCTGGTAGACCGCGGCAACACCGTCCTGGTCATCGAGCACAACCTCGACGTGATCAAGACGGCTGACTGGATCATCGACCTCGGTCCCGAAGGCGGCGCCGGCGGCGGGCGCGTCGTCGCGGCCGGAAAGCCAGAAGACGTAGTGAAGGTCGCCGCTTCACACACGGGCGTGTTCTTGCGGCGCATATTGCAACGGTGGCCT
>JAHFCU010000050.1 GCA_023249305.1 Gemmatimonadota bacterium | reverse complement strand
GCTATATCCGATACTACAATGCCACGCGCGCGCACTCGGCGCTCGGCTATCGCTCGCCGATTGCCTTCGAACGGCAGGCGGCGTAGCTCTATGGTGTCAACAGAACTGAGGCAAGATCCCATGGCCGGATTCAGGCCATCATTGCGTTGCGTCTGCGGCCAATGATGACGAGCATCAATGTGTCTGCGCTCTGCGGCCACGCACTAAAGTGCCACCTTGTTACGCAGCCAAACGCTCTACGCGGTCAGCGTCGCTGTCACTGGCTAGGTACGCCGGCACCACGGAGGACACATGGAAGCCCAACGGGGAGTAGACCAACTCCGGCAACATGTAACGGGTACCTACCTCAATGTGCGATTTGGCATCGTCATGATTGGTGCAGCGTTGCCGGTGGCGCTGTGGCTGGGTGGCCGAATCTTTGACGACGAGTCGCTGCGTGCGTCCATGAGTGCGTACTACTACAGCCTGACGATGAGGAACGTGTTCGTCGGAGCGCTCGCTGCGATTGGCGCCATTCTGTATCTCTACAAAGGCTTCAGCCGAGCCGAGGACTGGGCCCTGAACCTGGCCGGTATCTGTGTGATACTCGTCGCGCTCGTGCCCACCGACGCTCCGGGCGCACCGCCGCGGGACTTCACATGGCACGCGGCGTTTGCCGTGTCGTTCTTCGTATGCATAGCGTACGTCTGCATCTTTCGGGCGTCCGACACCCTGAGCCTCATTCGCGACGCGTCAAGAGCGCGAGCGTTGCACCGGGTCTATCATGGGCTCGGGGCGGCGATGATCATCGCACCAATTCTCGCCGTGCTGCTCTCTCGCTGGCTCAGTCACGGTGCGCACCAGAGCGTAACGGTGTTTTTTGTGGAGGCGGCGGGTGTCTGGGTCTTCGCCAGCTACTGGCTGATCAAGAGCTTGGAACTGGGTAGCACGAATGCCGCACAACTCGCACTCCAGGGCAAGCTGCAGTTCTCGACGACGATGTCCGGAGCCAGACGGGTAGTGCAGGTTGAACCGGACGACTGAGGTCCATCGCCCAACTCAGGCTGGCGTACGGCCCTCGGCCGCAACCTATTAGAAGCGTTGCGCACGACGTCCGTCGTGGAGTGGTCTTCGTCGTTGACACTCGAGTTCCTATCTTCCGAGGAGTGTGCCATGAAGCTCAATCCGAAAGCGCTTGCGATCACATGTGCCATTCTGTGGGGCGGAGCCGTATTCCTGGTCGCACTGCTACACAGGTTCTGGCCGAGTTATGGCGTTGACTTCCTCAACCTGGCTTCGTCCATCTACCCCGGATACCACGTGGCCGGCATGCGCATGGGCCTCGTCGGCACGTGCTACGGCGCGTTGGACGGCGCCGTGTGCGGCTACGCGTTCGGTTGGGTCTACAACAGGTTCAACCGCGAGGCGTAGCTTGGGAGTTTCGCCCGAATCTGGTAGGAAGCCGTAATGCGCCAGGCGCTCATGATTGGCGGCATGCTTTTGCTTGCAGGGTCGAGCGCCCTGGCGCAACCGGCGACGCCGGAAGCATTCGTCGTCCGGCGGGTGACGTACGATGCGCGCATTGACTACGAGGCGACACGGCTGAGCGGGGCGATAACGCTGGAGCTGGAAAACTGGACGCCGAAGCCCGCCAGCCGCGTTTCGTTCATCCTCCACCGGTTGATGCAAGCCTCGCAGGTGCGCGACAGCGTCGGCGCGGCGCTTCCGTTCTCGCAGGATGTCGTGCAGTTCGAGGACGATCCGGTCCGGCAGGTGACGCAGATTGTCGTGAAGCTGCCACGCGCCGTCGCGCCGAAGGCACGCACTACGGTGCGGATTGACTACGCCGGCTACCTCACGCCATACACCGAGGTCGGCTGGCTCTACGTCAAGGACCACATTGACACCGCGTTCACGATCATCCGCGCCGATGCGATGGCATTCCCAAGCGTCGGAGGGCGAAACGATGCCGCGAATCGCCGGGCGCCCCGTCGCGATTTCTGGTACGACGCATCGGTCACCGTACCAACTAAGTACTTGGTGGCAACCGGCGGGTCGCTGACGCGCACGCCGCACAGCGACGGCACTGTGACGTGGCGGTACCTCTCAGGCGGCGCGAGTCCATTCCTCAACATCTCCATCGCGCCGTTCGACACCATATCTGCGCTCGGCGTGCGCATCTTCTATTTCCCGGCGGACAGCACCGGTGCCCGATTCGTGGCGACTGGCTCGCAAGCGGGCATGCGAGCACTGACCCAGTGGTTCGGTCCGCTGCGCGGTCAGGCAACGCTCACACTCAACGAGATCCCCGATGGCTGGGGATCTCAGAGCGATCCCATCGGTGGCATCATCCAGTCGGCCGCCGCGTTCCGCGACACGACGAGGATCAATGAGCTGTACCATGAGTTGACGCATCTCTGGAATGCCACCGACACCGATGCACCTTCTCCCCGGTGGAATGAAGGACTGGCCTCGTTCCTCGAAGAGTTGATGAAAGAACAACTCAACGGCTGGCCAGGCCGGAGGGCGTACGAAACGAAAACGCTCGCGTGGCTCAGCGGCCGGATCGCGAAGGACTCGATCCTGCGCGTCGTCCCGTTCATTGACTACGGCAAACGGAACGCGACGGGCTGGTCGTACACAGTGGGCAAGTTCATGTTCTCCACCCTCTATGACTTGGTCGGCGCCAGTGAGTTCAACAAGATCATCGGCGGGTACTACCAGAAGTTCGTGAACGGCGGAACAACGCGAGAGTTCGTCACGTTCACCAAGCAAACCGCGTCAACAGATCTCTCGACGTTCTTCGACGACTGGATGTTCACGACCCGATGGACGACGCTGGTCGCGGCGGCCACATCAGTCGGTGACCTCGGCGCGCACTACCGCCCACGCCCGCGCTCGTAGCGCGGCCCCCTGCCATTCTCCATCTTCCGGAGTCGGCCACGCCGACTGTCCCGGAAACTCTCCCCGTTCTTCGCATCAAGGTGAACTCCGTGCGCCCTTCCTACATTCGTTCATCGCTCGCGGCGCTTTCGCTCGCGATTCTTGCTCACACCGCCACTGCCCAGGCGCCCACGCCGTCAGAGGCGATGAAGTGGCGGCAGATCGGGCCCAACCGCGCAGGGCGTGGCCGAGCCGCGGTCGGCGTGCCGACCCAACCCAACGTCGCCTATGTCGGCTTCGATAACGGCGGTCTCTGGCGCTCCACCGACTACGGCAATAACTGGGAGCCGCTCTTCGACAAGGAAAGCACTGGCGCGATCGGCGCGATCGCCGTCGCGCCGTCAGATCCGAACGTGATCTACGTTGGCACCGGCGCGGGCATCATCCGCCCCGACCTCGCCACGGGCGACGGCATCTACAAGTCCACCGACGCGGGCAAGACGTGGACACACCTCGGGCTCTTCGACAGCCAGATGATTGCGCAGGTTGACGTGGATCCGCGCAACCCGAACCGCGTCTTCGTCGCGGCCCTCGGCCATCCGTACGGGCCGAACGCCGAGCGCGGCATCTTCCGCTCGACGGACGGCGGCAGGTCGTTCCAGAAGGTGCTCTACCGCGACGAGTACACAAGCGCCAACGATGTGCGCATTGACCCGAGCGATCCGAACGTCGTGTACGCGACGCTCTGGCAGCAGCAGCAGACCTTTTATGAAGCCAACTCGTTTGGCGGCGGCAGCGGCGGCGTGTTCAAGTCCACCGACGGCGGCACCACATGGAAGCCGCTGACCGACGGACTTCCATCGGAGGTGCTGCAGGCGAACATCGCGATAGCGCCGAGTAATCCCAAGGTGTTGTATGCAATGGTCGCGCCAGCGGGCGCCAACGGTGCGTCAGGGCCTGTGGGATTCTACAAGTCCACCGACGCCGGCGAACACTGGACGTTGGCGGTGAATGGAGCGGACGGCAAACCGCGGCGCACACCGGATACGCGGCCGCTGGGCCGCATCGGCGGCGGCGACCTGCCGACGATCGTCGTGGATGGCAAGAACGAGAACGTCATCTACAGTGCGTCCACCGTGATGTGGCGCACGGAGGACGGCGGCCTCAACTGGTCAGCCGTGCGCGGCGCACCGGGCGGCGACGACTACCAGCGCATCTGGGTGAACCCGCTGAATCCCGACATTCTCATCGTGATCTCTGATCAAGGCGCCGTCATCTCGGCTAACCGCGGCGCGTCGTGGAGCAATTGGTACGCGCAGGCCACGGCCGCGATGTTCCACGTCACGACGGACCTGTCGTTCCCGTATCACGTCTGCGCCGGGCAACAGGACAGCGGCTCGGCGTGCGTGCTGAGCCGGTCGCTCGACGGCACCATCACGATGCGCGACTGGACGCCGGTGAACATTCAGGAGTACGGTATGGCCGCACCGGATCCGCGCGATGCGGACATGGTGTATGGCAGTGCGCGCAACGGTGTGTCGCTGTGGAATCGCAAGACGCACCAGACCACGCAGGTGGGACCCGACATGTCGGCCAAGGGTCCGAACGGCGAGGCGTACAATCGCAATGTGCGCACCATGCCACTCAACTGGTCGCCCGCGAACAAGGACCTGCTGTTCTATGCGTCGAACGCGGTCTGGAAGACGCTCGACCGTGGCAAGACGTGGTCGCGCATTAGCCCGGACCTCACTCGGCAGACGTGGGACGTGCCGGCGAGCACGGGCAAGTACGCGAGCACCGTGAAGCCGGCGCCGCAGGGCGCCATCACCGCGCTCGGGCCGTCGCCGAAGGATGAGAAAGTGCTGTGGGCCGGTTCGGATGACGGCAACATCCAGGTGACACTCGATGGCGGCGCCAAGTGGACCAACGTGACGCCCGCAGCGATCAAGCCGTGGACGCGCATCTTCAACATCGAAGCGGGGCGTCACGACAAGCTGACCGCCTACGCCGCCGCGAACACGATGCGCATTGACGACATGCGGCCACATTTCTTCCGGACGCATGACGGCGGCAAGACGTGGACGGAAATCAATACGGGAATCCTGCCGAACTACCCGGCGAACACGATTCGTGAAGATCCGCGCGTGAAGGGATTGCTGTACGCCGGTACGGACGGACAGGTCTGGGTGTCGTATGACGACGGTGATCACTGGCAGTCGTTGCGCAACAACATGCCAGCGATTTCGATTCGCGACCTCGAAGTGAAGGACGACAGCATCTGCCAGTGCAGCGACCTCGCGGTGGGAACGCACGGCCGCGGATTCTGGATCCTGGATAATGTGACGCCGATCCGGCAGCAGGCCGCCATCGCACAGGCAGCGGCATCGCATGCGGCGTTCCTCGTGAAGCCAGCCGTGGCGCTGCGCATCCGCTTTGGCACGAACGACCCGACGCCGTTCCCGCCCGAAGTCCCGGGGGGCGAGAACCCGATGCCGGGTGCAATCATTGACTACTTCCTGCCTCATGCCGCCGGTGAAGTGAAGGTCGAGATCCTCGATGCGAAGAACGTCGTGGTGCGCAGCTACTCGAGCAAGGATCCTGTGCTCAATCCGCACCCGGCACTCGACCGCGCGGCGTACGACAAGATCTGCCAGACGAACACGAGCAATACGTTCTGCGGCCTGCCGCTCTACTGGCCCGGTGCGCCCGTGGTGTTCGGTCAGAGCGCGGGCATGCATCGCGTCGCGTGGGACATGCGCCTGCAGCCGGCGCCGACCGAAGATGTGAATACGGCGGGCGATGTCGGCGCGACGGGCGCGGTGCCAGGACGCACGCCACTTGGCGAGGGTTCGCCCTGGGCGCCGCCGGGCAACTACACCGTGCGACTGACGGTGGACGGCAAGGCGTACGCGCAGCCGATCACGGTGAAACTCGATCCGCGTGTGAAGGCGCCGGCAGTTGCGCTTGCGTCGTTATTTGCGCTCACACGCCAGATGTGGGATGGCGCCATGGCGGGTCGCGCGACGTTCACCGAAGCGCGCGCGTTGGCGGCGAAGCTTGCGTCCGAATCCGGCGCTGAAGTGGACGCATTCAAGGCAGCGCTCGATTCGCTGGCGCCTGCGCCCGTGCGTGGCCGCGGCGGCCGCGGTGGGTTCGGCGGCCGGTTCGGTGCACCGGCCGGTCCGGCGACGCTCGCCAGCATCAGCGGCCTCATGATGGGCGCGGCGAATGCGATGCAGGGCGCGGAGGTCGCGCCGACGAGCAATCAGGTGGCGGCGTGCGATCGCGCGAGCAAGCAGTTCGCCGAGGTGATGAAGAAGTGGACGGTGTTCAAGACCACTGGACTCGCCGCGGTGAATGAGAAACGCAAGGTGGCGGGGAAAGCGGCCATCACGCTGCCGTAACCCGTTACAGTATCGATGAGCGAAATTCCCCAACGCAGCTATAGCTGACCCTCACTCGGAGGTCACATGAAGCACGTTGTTCGTCACGCTGTTGCCATCGGCTTTGCCATGGCATCGCTCGCTGCCTCGCTGCCGGCGCAGGATGCAGCATCCAAGGATCTCATGAAGCTTGAGGATCAGTGGGCAACCGCGATCATCAAGAAGGACGGCGCCGCCGTCGGCAAGCTGCTTTCGGACGACTTCCTCTCTCTCACGGAAAAGGGAGTCCCCACGAGCAAGGCCAAGATGGTCAAGGACGTCAGCAGCGACAGTTCTACCTTCGTCTCGGGCGCGAATAGCGGATACCAGACGAAGATCCACGGCAGCACGGCGATCATCACCGGCGTGTTCCAGATCACGAAGAAAGGCGCCAAGACAAATGTGATCGAGCGCTATGCCTGGACCGACACGTGGATGAAACAACCCGATGGACACTGGCTCTGCGTGGCTTCGCAAGCGACACAAGTGAAGTAGTGAACCAGACAATGCGCCCCTCCCGTCATCATGACGGGAGGGGCGCTTTCGTTCGCAGATCGCCTACGCCGCGATGGTCTTAATCGCCTTCACGAACGTGTCGAGTTCCGCCGTGTTCGTGTATACCTGCGGCGTCACGCGCACGCCGTGCACCCCCGCGTTGTCAATCGCCACGGTCCAGATCTTGTGCTGCTCGAACAAGGTCTTCATCAGGTCGGCGGGCTTGACGCCTTCGATCCCCACATTCGCGATGCCGCACGACCGCGCCAGATCGTCGGGCGTATTCAGTACGATCCGCGGTCGGCCCCGTAGCTGATCACTCCAGTAGCGCTGCAGAAAGCGAAGTCGCGCCTCCTTGCGCGCGATGCCAATGGTCTCGTGGAACGCGATCGCGTTCTCGATGCCAAGGTCCGTGTGCACGGGGTGCGTGCCTGTGTGGTTGAACTTGCGGATGTCGTCCTCCTTCACCCCGCCGTCACCGTAGACGGGCCACAGGCCGGCGATGCGATCCTGCTTCACGTATAGGATGCCTGCGCCGAGCGGCACTGCGAGCCACTTGTGGAGCGAGGCACCGTAGTAGTCGCAGTGGAGGTCGGGGATCTTGAAGTCGAGGTGCGCGAACGCGTGCGCGCCGTCCACCATCACCGGCACGCCGCGCGCATGCGCCATGTCGCAGATGGCGCGCACCGGCAGCACGTGCCCTGTGATGTTCACCATGTGGCAGATCATGAGCAGGCGCGTCTTCGGCGTCAGCGCGTTGGCGTAGACCCCGACGACTTCGTCATCGCTCTTGGGATTCATCGGAATGTCAATGAACCGGTTGACCATTCCGTAGCGGCGCGCCTGCAACTTGAACTGGTCAATCATCGCGCCGTAGTCCTGATTGGCCATCACGGCCTCATCGCCCGGCTTCCAATCGAAACCGGCGATCACGGTGTCGAGCGACTCGGTGGTGTTGCGCGTGATCACCAATTCCGCCGGCGAGCATCCGGCCGTCGCCGCCAGCCTAGTGCGGACGCGCAGCTTGTCCTCATCCTTGACTGTGCGAAAGTAACGCGAGCCCATGTAGTTGATGCGTCGCACGTGACCGATGAACTGCTCGAGCACTTCCTCGGGCTGGAAGCAGTAGTAGCCATTCTCGAGGTTGATGTACTCAGGGTTCAACTTGAACTTCGCGCGAATCGCCGCCCAGAACGGCTCATCCTCGGCCAGCGTCGCGGTGGACACGTGGGCGTACTGGGCCAGCAACTCGGGGCCGAACATCAGGCCCGCCGACACGCCCCCAACCGTCCGCAGAAACTCGCGCTTGTTCATCTACCGTCTCCTTCTGATCCGGCAGACCGCGCCGGGTGACTGGATGCCCGCGTGCCGCTGGGCGACTATATACTAGCCCCCAGTGCCGCTGCCGGGCAGGCAACGGCGTTCGTCTTCCAGCCGCAGACCGGAGCACCAATGCGCACTCGACATCTGATGATCATCAGTCTCGCCGTCCTCCCGCTCACCGTCGCCGCACAGGGCGGGCCGCCGGGCGGCCAGCCGTCGCCGCGCAGTGACAGCACGCGTACGGCATCGCGGCTCGACACCGACGGCAAGACGCGTGAGGCTCGCGACATCTTCCAGAAGCTCATTGACGGCGCACCCGATCCGGCCGCGAAGGCCGCGTCGCAGCGTGCGATCGCGATGTCGTACGCCTTCGACGGCGACTGCAAGAACACCGTCAAGTACGAGGAGATGGTCATCGCCTACTGGAAGTCGCGCGAAGAGGCGGAGCCACAAAACGCGTTCTACCAGCAGGGCGAGATGGCCAACGAAGCAGCGCGTGTGTGTATTGACGCCGGCGATCTGGCGACCGCGGACAAGTACTACCGCTTGGGAAGCGAACTCGGCAACAAGGAACCCACTCCGCGCACGCATCCGAAGAGTCTGTGGGATTTTCGTCTCGAGCATGCGCTAGCGCGCCTCGCGGCACGGCGCGGCGACAAAGGTACCGCCGCGCAGCATGTGACCACCGCGCGCAAGGCGCTCGACAGCGACTCGGCGATGGCGGCGCAGCAGGAACGCTTCTTTCCGTACCTCACCGGCTACGTCGCGCTCTACACGGGCGACCTCGCCACCGCCGAGGCCGACCTGAACAAGGCGCTCGGCATGCGCGGCAATGAACGCGATCCATTCATGCAGGCGCTGCTGGCGATGACCCACGAGAAGATGGGGCATACTGACGCGGCGAAGCCGCTCTGGCAGAAGGCATATGATTTGGCGACGGCCCATAACCCGCCAGCCGCGTACGCGCGGCCGCTGGCGCGCAAGAAGCTCGGGCTGCCGTAGAGGCGTTTGAGCCGATTACGCTTACGTCAGAGCGGAACGCAATCCAGGAGAGACGCGCATGCGCTACGTGATGAAACAGAAGCTGCTGTCCTGGGGTGATGACTTCACCATTAAGGACGCGGATGGCACTGACGCCTACTTCGTTGACGGCAAGGCGATCAGCCTCGGCTCAAAAGCGTCGTTCCAGGACATGGCCGGCAACGAACTCGCGTTCATCAGCCAGAAGCTGCTGGCCTGGGGGCCGACGTACGAGATCTACCGCGGCGGTGTGCTCTCCGCGGTAGTAAAGAAGGAACTATTCACCTTCTTCCACTGCACCTTTACGGTGGACGTTCCGGGTCCCGACGACCTGACCGCCGAGGGTGAGTTCACGGATCATGAGTACACATTCCGCCGCGGCGACCGTGAAGTGGCCCACGTGTCGAAGCAGTGGTTCACGTGGACCGACACGTACGGTGTGGACATCGCGGACGGCGAAGATGAGGTACTGCTGCTGGCTGCCGCCGTGGTGGTGGATCTCGCGTGCCACGATCACCGGAGACGGGGGTGAGGGACGCACGGAGGCATGACTGATACCGGATCGTGTCGTCGTCATCACGGGCGCCAGCGCCGGCATCGGCGCCGCGCTCGCCGAACTGCTTGCCGCGCGCGGTGACGCGGTCGTGCTCGTGGCACGTCGTGCCGCGGCGCTCAACGAAGTCAGCGTGCGTTGCGGTCCGAACGCGCTTACCGTAGTCGGCAACGTCACGCGCCGTGCCGATGTGAAGCGCGCGGTGGACGCGGCGCTCGCGCGCTTCGGCCACATTGACGTGTGGGTGAACAACGCGGGGCAGGGTATCACGCGGCTGCCATCGCAGCTCACCGACGACGACCTCGACGAGATGATGGCGGTCAACCTGAAGTCGGCGCTCTATGGCATGCAGGAAACGCTGCCTCACTTCATGGAACGCGGCACGGGCCACGTCATCAACGTCTCCTCGATGCTCGGCCGCATTCCGTTCGCCGTCTTCCGGTCGGCCTACAACGCGGCCAAGCACGCCCTGAATGCGCTTACGCTGAACTTCCGTGCCGAAGTGCAGGAGAAGCGTCCGGGCATCCAGTACTCGCTCGTGTCACCCGGCGTCGTGCGGACCGAGTTTGGTTTGAACGCACGGTACGGCGGCCCGGACTCGCGCATGCTTCCCGGTTCTCAGTCCGCCGAGGAAGTCGCCGCCGTGATCGCTGGCGTGATTGATGCTCGGCGACCGGACGTCTACACGTTGCCTGGGATGGCCCAGCGCGTGGCGGGTTTCTACGGCTCGCTTGGGGGCGATCCGTAGCAGTATATTGCCCGGCCTCCCCCAATGTCCTCGACCGCTCCCCGCCACTACGCCCGTTACGTCGCCATCGGCGACAGTTCCACCGAAGGGCTCGACGATCCGGATGGCCGCGGCGGCTATCGCGGCTGGGCCAATCGTCTGGCGGCGCATGTGGCGTCCGCGCAATCGGGGCACCTGCTCTATGCCAACCTCGGCGTGCGCGGACGGAAGACCCGCGAGGTACGCAAGGAGCAACTCGCCCCGGCGCTGGCGATGCATCCCGACCTCGTCACGGTCTTCTCGGGCGTCAATGACCTCGCGCGCCGCAACTGCAACGTGGCGGGCGTGACGCGGGACATGGAGCAGATGTTCGCCGCGTTCACGGCGACAGGCGCCACCGTGATGACCATCACCATGCCCGACCTGAGCGAAGTGGCGCCAATTGCACGGCTCGTGCGCACGCGCCTGCTCGAGTTGAACGATCGGGTGCGCGAGGCGTGCGCCCGCACCGGCGCGCGCTGCGTGGATCTGGCGCGGGTGCCGGTCACGAGCGACCTTCGACTCTGGAGCGACGATCGCCTGCATGCCAACAGCAACGGTCACGCACGCATTGCCGCGGCCTTGGCGCATACCCTTGAATTGCCGGGCCACGATGCGTCGTGGGCCGATCCGCTGTCGGCTGCGCCGGCGCCGTCACTCGTCACCCGCCTCAGCGATGAGCTGCGGTGGACCGGCGAGCACCTCGTACCCTGGCTCTGGCGACATGCGCGTGGTGTCTCGTCGGGGGACGGGCAGTCGCCGAAACGGCCAGCACTCGAAACGGTGAGTGACGAGAATATCTGATCGCTCACGGGAAGGGGCCATGGCGCATCAGAAGGTGCAGGATCCCAACTACGAACAGCGCGTGCGCGACAGCTTCGCGCGCCAACAGTTCATGGCCACGCTGGGCGCCTCCGTGGCGCGCGTGACGCCCGGCGAGGTGCTCATCGCGGTACCATTCGGCGCCGCACTCACGCAGCAGCATGGCTTCCTGCACGCAGGGGTCGTGGCGTCGGTCATTGACAGCGCCTGCGGCTACGCCGCGCTGACGCTGATGGAACCGGGCGCAGGGGTGATGAGCGTCGAGTTCAAGGTGAATCTGCTCGCACCGGCGGCCGCGAACCGCTTCGTCGCCGTCGGCCGAGTGATTCGTGCGGGCCGCACCATCACCGCCTGCCAGGACGAACTCCGCGCCGTGCAAGACGACGGTGAAGTCGTGGTCGCCATCATGCGGGGCACGATGATGACGGTGCGCGATCGTGACGGCATCACCGACTAGGAGGCGACGCCGATGCGCGTTCCACTGCTCATCCGTGCGCCGTTGGCGACGGTGATTCCGTTGACGGTCGCCGGTGTTGGCCCGTGGCTGCTGCTTCGCCGGTCGCTTCCCACTGTGCCGTCGGCATGGCGACTGGTCTTTGCCGTGCCGATGATCGCCGGCCTCGCGCTCCTGGTGTGGAGCATCGTCCTGTTCGCTGTCGTTGGCCGTGGGACGCTCGCACCGCTGGATCCACCCATCGCCTTTGTCGCGCGCGGGCCGTACCGCGTGACGCGGAACCCGATGTACGTGGGCGTCACACTATGGCTCGTCGGACTCGCCCTGCTCACCGGCGCGCGCCCGCTCGTATGGTATGCGGTGATTGTCTCGCTGGGGTTTCACCTCTTCGTCACGCTTGTCGAGGAGCCCGGGCTTCGCCGCCGCTTTGGCGAGTCGTACGAGGCCTACACGCGGAGCGTCCCGCGCTGGCTGGGCCGCCGGCGCGGGACGCTCGTCACTTAGCGCGATCTACGGATCGAGGTGTGCTCCGCAGCCGTCGTCTCCCTCGGCGCCGGTGCTGCGGACACCATTGCGTGTCCCAATGCCGAGCAGCAGGTCGGAGATCCTGTAGTAGCGCCCGCCGCGGATCACGGCCTCGATCTTCTGCAAGTCACTCACATGCTCCGCTGGCTTGCCACCGACCACCAGAATGTCGGCCACTTTGCCCACGGTGACACTGCCGTAGTCCTTCTCTTCCTTCATGACGCGCGCCGCATCAATGGTGGCGATCTGAAGGATCTTCGGCACGGGGATGTTCGCCTTCTCGTACATCTCGAGTTCACGCCTGTATGTAACCCCCGCGGAGTTGTCGGTTCCCGCCACGAGTGGCACGCCTGCGGCATAGAGCCTGCGAATAAGCAGCATGTACGCCGAGTCCGCTCTCTCCTGGTTGTTCGATCCGCCCGCGCCGACGACGGACGCGCCGCCGCCGATCCATAAGTTGAACGTCCCGTCAATCACCGTCTTGTGCGCGGCCAAGAAGTCAATGAGCGACGACATCCCCGGTGAGTTCACATCGAACGTCGGCGCCACAGCCGTCGCGACCTGCGAGTACGCGCGCATCTGCGGGAGGTACAGAGAATCCGGGAAGAAGTTCGAGAAGAAGAACGCGGCGTGCTGCACCTCGTCATAACCCAGCCCAACGGCGGCCTGCATGCTCATGCCGCGCGGGATATGCCCGCTGAGCCGCATGCCGCGCTTATGTGCCTCGGCGGCGATGACGGGCACGAGGTCGGGATGCGTCACGTTGTACAGCTTGATCTGCTTGTAGCCCAGCGAGTCGTAGCGCGCCACCCACGCGCGCGCCTGGGCTTCGGTGCTCACCACCACTTCCGTAGGGCCGGCCCACTTGAGCGGGCCCTCCATGAAACCGGCGAGGATCATGCGTGGTGTGGCCAGCTTGCCGGCGCGTTCCCGGTCGCGCTGCGAGACGGCCACGTCAATATCCGAGGCCAAGTCACGCGCTGTGGTAAGCCCTTGTGTCAGTTGCATCAAGCCCAGCGTTGACTGATTGGATACCTGAAGATGCGTGTGCATCTCCCACATCCCCGGCATGATCGTCTTGCCGGTGGCGTCAATCACCGTCGCCCCTGCGGGAGCCGGCGTGCTCGCGGCCGCGCCGACCGCGACGATCCGGTCGCCTTGCACGACGACCGTCTGTCGCGGCACCATCACGCCGCGTTCGCTGTCGAAGAGATCGCCGTTCTGGATCACGAGCGCGCCGTCGACCTTGGTGACCACTTTCTTCGCCAGTTCTTCAGCAGCAGCGTTGCGCCATTTCAGTTCGATCGCACGCAGGGCGGGAAGGAACGGCTCTACGCCTGGCCGCACCACGATGAACCACTGCACATCGGTGGCGAGCAGCTCACCCTTCTCGTCGAGCCAGGTGCCGGTCGGCATCGTAGATGCGCCGCGGTAGACCATGACGAGCCGCGCCCGCTGCCGTCTCTTGCCGTCGCGCAGCGTCGTGTCGGCGATCAACTCGGCGCGCGCGGTGCCCGCGCCAAGCACGCTTGCCGTGCGCGACGGCTGGACGAGCAGGAACCTGGCTAGCGATGCCTGCTCCCACGGCGTCCCGCCGCGCGCGCTGACGTACGCCGCAGGGCTGCGCTTCACGGCCACGCGCGGCACGCTGTTGGTCAGGCCGTACCAGACTGAATCAGTGCCCACCTCATACGCATCAGTGGGTGCGCCCGAGGTGCCGTCGGCGAGCACGGGGCGCTGTTCGCCGCGCACCAGCTCGCCCTTCGCGTTCAACCCATACCGCATTTCGAGCCGCGTCCCGCGATTGCGATCGGTGAACACCCAGCGCACGACGACGGAATCGGGCGAGCGCACCACCACCAAGTCGCCGGCTTCACGCCCGTGGTTCGAGACAATCCAGCGGGTCGTGTCGGTGGTGATGGCTGAGGCCGCAAGGGCGACGAGGGGAAACAAATGGAGCAGCATGGCGCGGGTGGCTAGAGGGGAGGTGCACGCTTCAATAATGCGCGCGGAAGGTGAGCTGCGCAGGGGTGGACTAGCGGCAGGACGTTTCGGGCCCGATTCTCTTCGGATCCCGCCTGCACAGGGAGTTTCTCATGCGCCGGTTCGTGTCGTCGTCTGCCATCGCCATCACCGCCGCCTGCGCCACGGCGCGGCCGCCCGTTCCCGTCACCGCACCCGTCGTCGCTCCGGCCGCTCGTAGCGCACCCGACACGGTGTACGACGTGGTCATTCGCAACGGCCGCGTACTCGACGGCCAGGGCAATCCGTTCATCTACGCCGACGTGGGCATCCACAACGGCAAGTTCAACAAGATCGGCGTCATTCCGCAGCGCGCGGCGCGCGAGATTGATGCGCGCGGCCTCTACGTAAGCCCGGGCTGGATTGACATGATGGACCAGTCCGGCGGCGTGCTGCAGCGCAGCGGCCTCGCCGAGAACAAGCTGCAGGAGGGCGTGACGACGGCGATCGGCGGCGAGGGCGGCACGCCGGCGCCCGCCGCGCGCGTCAGCGAGTACTTCGCGCGCCTCGAACAGCAGGGCATCAGCATCAATTTCGGTTCGTACTTCAGCGAGGCGCAGGCGCGCAACGTCGTGCTCGGGCCTGTCTCGCGCGAACCGGCACCCGCTGAACTCGAGCGAATGAAGGCGATCGTGGATACGGCGATGCGCGGTGGCGCGATGGGCATGACCACCGCGCTCATTTACGCACCCGGGAGCTACGCCAAGACGGCGGAGCTCACCGAAGTGGCCAAGGCGGCCGCCAAGTACGGCGGCGTCTATGCGAGCCACATCCGCGGCGAAGGTCCGGAAGTCCTCGATGCTGTTCGTGAGGCTATTGCCATCGGCGAAGGCGCCAAGCTCCCGGTGGAGATCTTCCACCTCAAGGTGAGCTACAAGCCGGCCTTCGGTATCTACATGGATTCGGTGGGAATGCTGGTCAATGCGGCGCGCGCGCGCGGCGTAGACGTGGCCGCCGATCTGTACCTGTACACCGCGGCCGGCACGGGGCTTGAGGCGACCATTCCCAACTGGGCGTTCGAGGGTGGCGGCGACTCGCTGCGCGCGCGCCTCGCCAATCCCGAAACACGCGAGCGGCTCAAGCGTGAAGTCGTCACCGGATCGCCGGGCTGGTTCAACATTGTCGCCGCCGGCGGCGGATGGGACAAAGTCGTGCTCGTCAACGCGCGCAATCCGGCCAACGCGAAATACGAGCAGCGCAACATCGCCGACATCGCCCAAGAGCTGGGCAAAGATCCCGCGGATGTCGCGTGGGATTTCGTGACGCAGGGGCAGGGACGGGTGATGGCCATCTACCACATGATGAGTGAGCCCGACATTGAAACGGCCCTGCGCTTCCCGTGGACGAGCATCGGCAGCGACGCCGGCGCCTCGGTGCAAGTCGGCGCCCTTGACCAGACAGGGCTTCCGCACCCGCGCGCCTACGGCAACTTCCCGCGGCTCATTGCGCGCTACGTGCGCGAGCGGCAAGTGCTCACGCTTCCCGAGGCGATTCGCAAGATGACCGGGTGGCCGGCGACGCGCATGCGCCTTGAGCACCGCGGTACCATTCGCGTCGGCAACTGGGCCGACGTGACCATCTTCGACTACGATGCCATCCAGGACCGCGCCACGTTCGCGAAGCCCATGGAACTGCCTGTCGGCATTTCATATGTGCTGGTGAACGGCGTGGTCACGGTCGAGAATGGCAAGCACACCGGCGCCAAGGCGGGCCGCGTGCTCTACGGCCCCGGGAGGAGCTTGCCATGAGCCGCAAGTTGATCACGTCAGGCTCGAGTTTCGAGCGCGATGCCGCCTACTCCCGTGCCGTCGTGGATGGACGGTGGGTCTTCGTTTCAGGGACGACCGGCTTCGACTACACGACAATGACCATTGCTGACGACGCGGTGTCGCAGGCCGATCAATGCTTCCGCAACATCCAGCGGGCGCTCGCCGACGCAAAGTGTCGGCTCACCGACGTGGTGCGCGTGACGTACATCCTGCCCGACCGCACCGATTTCCAGCGGATACTCCCTGTGCTGCAGCGGTATCTGGGCGACATCCAGCCGGCGGCGACGATGATCGAGGCGCGGTTGCTCGACCCGCGCATGAAACTCGAAATCGAGGTCACCGCGCGGCGGCAGAAACGCGACAAGGTGGGCAAGGAAACCAAGTAGATCGCGCTACGCCCGCACGATGAGGCTGCAGCACGTCACTGCGCCCTCGGCCTTCGCGAGTTCCGAAACATCCACGGTGCTCGGCGCCGCGCCGAGGGCGCGCAACCGATCCAGCGTCCGTGGAGACGACGCAGAATAGACGAGCGCCGCGCCGATGCGCAGGACGTTGGCGGCCATCGGTTCGTCGGGATGAACTTCGACCACGCGATAGTCGGCGAATTCGGCGGCGTTCACCCACGCGGGGTTCACCAGAACGGTCTTGTCATCCACGGCCGTCGCGGCGCTCTTGAGGTGCAGACACCCCGTAACAGGAACACCGCGCACGGAGTAGCCGTGCGGTGCGAGTGCCGCGCGTAGTTGCGCAATGCCCTCGTCATTGGTGCGCGTCGTGCGTCCCGCGAACGCCGTCCGTCCGATGATGAGCACGTCGCCGCCATCCAGCGTGGCCGGGGACTCGATGCGCGTCACAGGCCGCAGTGACGCCAGCGCCGACGCCACGGCTGTCACTTCACGCCGCCGCGACTTGGCGCCCGGGCGCGCGATCACCGCGAGTTCATCGAGTACCACGGCGGTGTCCTCGATGAAGACGGCGTCGGGCTGTTCCGGTGCTGGCGGCACGCGGCGCACGTCGCACCCGAGCGACGACAACAGCCGCTCGTAGCCGCGATGCTGCGCGCGCGCGACTTCCACGCGAATCGGCGCGCGCGCGAGATGCGTCAACTCGCACTCGACGATGGTCGGTGAGACATCGCGAGTCAGCGCGATCCAGGAATTCTGCGGTGGCATGGTCAGCGGCAACTATGCGGCGTGCGGCGCAAAATCGCCAACACGCTAGCTCCTGACGAACCCGTGCGGGAATCCCCTGCCCGGAGCCCATATTCTCGAGCACAGCCGCGAGGCGCGTTCCGTGCGCCGAGGGGTTCACGCGGCGTCTGTTTGAGGGCATCTTTCTAGGGTCACCGAAGGTGACCCGTGCGCCGCGCACCTCAGGCAAGTGTCGCGAGCGCTGGAGACTCGCAGAGGACTGCCCCAATGACCGCCATCGCGACCAAGCCCCCGCGCATCATCACGGAGCTTCCCGGCCCCAAGGCCAAGGCCCTCATCGCGCGCGACGCCGAAGTGGTATCTCCGTCGTACCCGCGTGGTGTTCCCTTTGTCATGCACCACGGCAAGGGCGCCGACGCGTGGGACGTGGACGGCAACCGGTTCCTTGATTTCTGCGGCGGCATCGCCGTCGCGAACACGGGCCACGCACACCCGAAGGTCGTGCAAGCCATCAAGGATGCCGCCGACCAGTTCCTGCATATCTCGAGCGATTTCTGGCACGAGAAGTGGGTGCTGCTCGCCGAGCGCCTCAATGAGCTCAAGCCGATGGGTGACGAGCCCGTCATGAGCTTCATGTGCCAGAGTGGTTCGGAATCGGTGGAAGGTGCGCTGAAGCTCGCGCGCTACGTCACTGGGCGCACACGCTTCATCGGCTTCCTGGGCGGGTTCCACGGGCGTACGATGGGTGCGCTCGCCTTCACCGCCAGCAAGTACTCGCAGCAATCGGGGTTCTTCCCCACGATGCCGGGTGTAACGCATGTGCCGTACCCGAATCCCTTCCGGCCGCTCTTTGTCGGCAAGGATCAGGGCAAGGCGGTGCTCGACTACATCGAGACCCAGCTGTTCCAGAACAACGTGCCACCCAAGGACGTCGCCGCGATTCTCGTCGAGCCGATCCAGGGCGAGGGCGGTTACATCGTGCCGCCCGACGGATTCCTCGCCGGCCTGCGCGCGCTCTGCGACAAGCATGGCATGCTGCTGATCTTCGACGAAGTGCAAGCGGGCATTGGGCGCACGGGCAAGATGTTCGCGTCCCAACACTGGGGCGTGACGCCCGACATCATGACGCTGGCCAAGGGACTCGGCTCGGGCATTCCGATCGGCATGGTCGTCGCCAAGAAGAAGTGGATGTCGCAGTGGCGGAAAGGCGCGCACGGCAACACCTACGGCGGCAATCCGGTGGCCGCGGCGTCGGCGCTGGCGACGCTCGATCTCGTCGAGCACGGCCTCATGCAGAACGCAGCAACGGTCGGCGCCTACTTCATGCAGCGCCTGCGCGAACTGCAGGCCAAGCACAGCTGCATCGGCGACGTGCGCGGCAAGGGGCTGATGATCGGCGTCGAGTTTGTGGAGCCCGATGGGTCGCCGGCGGTGAAGCTGCATAACGACATCATCGTGCGTGCGTATCACCATGGCCTGCTGCTGTTGCCGTGCGGCGTCAGCACCGTGCGCTTCATGCCGCCGCTGCTGGTGACCACGGATGAAGTGGACGAAGCGATGGAGATGATCGAAGCCGCTATCACCGACGCGCTCGGCGCCTAGCGAAGGCGTGAAGGCCCCGGGATCTTTCCCGGGGCCTTTTGCTTTCCCCCCAGCCCCCCTGCCGTGACTGCCCCGCACGCCACTCACATCGCGCGCAAGAAGTTCGGCTTCTGGTTGGCGTCGGCGCTTGTCGTCGGCAACATCATCGGGTCTGGCATCTTCATGCTCCCGGCCGGCCTCGCGCCGTTCGGGTGGAACGCCGTGTCGGCGTGGGGCATCACCTTCGTCGGCGCCCTCAGCTTGGCCTGGGTGTTTGCCGAACTCGCGCGTCACCTGCCGGACGCGGGCGGCAGCTTCGGCTTCATGCGACTCGGCGTCGGCGAGGAAGCCGCGTTCATCGGTGCGTGGGGATATGTGGTGTCGGTGTGGGCGGCCAACGCGGGGATTACCATCGCCGGCATCAGCTACCTCACGCGACTTGTCCCCGCGCTCAACGACACACCGGCCGCCCTGCCGGTTGCAGCGCTCGCCGCGATCTGGCTGCTCACATGGGTGAACCTGCGCGGCCTGCGCGCGGCGGGCCACGTGCAGGCGGTGACAACAGTCATCAAGCTGCTGCCGTTCGTGGCGGTCATCGGCCTGGCCGTCTGGCGTGTGATGATGAGCGGCGGTGCGGCGCTGCCGCCGCTGCGCGAAGGGTCGTTCACGTTTGCCGGATCCACTGGTGCGGTCGGGCTCACGCTCTTCGCGATGCTTGGCCTCGAAAGCGCCGCGATGCCGGTGGATGCGGTGGAAGATCCGGCGAAGAACGTGCCGCGCGCGACGATGGTTGGCACTGGGCTCAGCGCGGTGGTGAGCCTCATCGCGAGTTGTGCGGTCGCGCTGATGCTGCCGGTGAGCGTGGTGACCGCATCCAAGGCACCGGTCGCCGACTTCATCTCCGCGTCGTTCGGAGGCATCACGGGCGCGTTCGTAGCCGCGTGCGCGGTGATCAGTTGCTTCGGTTGTCTCAACGGCTGGCTGCTCATCGGTGGCGAGCTGCCAGTGGCGATGGCCCAGACCGGGGTGCTGCCGTCGTGGTTTGCGAAGGTGAACGCGAACGGTGCGCCGGCGCGCAACATCGTGCTCGGCGCGGTCATCACGTCGCTGCTCACGCTGATGGCGTATACCAAGGTGGGCGTGGCGGCGTACAACTTCGCGATCCTGCTCGCGACGGCCACGAA
>JAHFCU010000069.1 GCA_023249305.1 Gemmatimonadota bacterium | reverse complement strand
TGAGTAGAAAGGCGAAAGCACGCTTGAGCTGTCGGGTGGAGATATGCCGGACTAGCGCCGTGCCTGTGAGAATACCAATGATCGCGACGCCGGTGAAGCGCGCCACAAAATCCCACGGCACAATCTCTCGGCCGTGATGACCGAGATACCCGGACGCCGAATTGAGCGCGATCACCAGCAGCGACGTGCCCACCGCCGACTTCATGGGCACTCGGCCGAGGATGACGAGCGCGGGCACGATGAGAAAACCGCCGCCAATGCCGATGACGCCGGTGAGCAGTCCGACGCCGAAGCCCACCGAGAGCATAAGCACGGGGTGCGGCGGTGCATCATTGGTTGGCGCCGTATTGGCATCACGGAGCGCACTTCGCATCATCGAAGCCGCCGCCACCACCATGACGACGCCGAGGATGAGCAGCTGCACTCGCCCGGAGAGCAGCACGCTGGCGCGCGCGCCGGTGTAGGAACCGACCATCGCGACCGAGCCAAAGATCGCCGCGGTCTGCAGGCGCACATTGCCGGCGCGCCAATGCGTGACTACCCCGACCAACGCCGCCGTGCCGACGACCGGCAGGCTCATGGCGATGGCCAGCTTGGGATCAAACCCAAGGACGTACACAAGAACGGGGACGGTCAGAATCGACCCGCCCCCGCCGAGGGTACCGAGCGCAAGCCCAATCAGGGCGGCAAAGAAGTAGCCGAGCACGCCGTAAGATACGGCGTTGGCAGTCCCTACGCCGTCGCGGTCTTGCGCGCCTTCTTCAGTGCATCACGCAGCGGAACATCCTTGGCACCCGGCACGAGCTTGCGGCCGTGGCCGGCCCACGACGAAACGCCGCCGCCGAGCACATGCACGTCGGTCTTACCCGAGCGACGGATGGCGGTGGCCGCAGTGGCGGCACGGCTTCCGGCGTGGCAGATCACGATGATCGGCGCCGTGGCTTCGGCGAGCAGCGTGAGGGACGCGGAGAGCTGATCGAGCGGTACGAGCGTAGAGCCGTCGATGTGGCCCTGCACGTATTCATTGCGGCTGCGGACATCGAGCAGGAGGGTGCCGGGGTTCTCGGCGCAGACCTGGTCGAACTGTTCAGGGCCGAAGGACGAGCCACCGATCATGGAGGCGAGTGAGGAGAGGAAGCTCATGGGTCGAAAAAGGGTTGATGTATAACTGTATGGTAGTATAGTAGAGTACTGAATGGGAGGCAAGGGGGGTGGGATCTCGCCTGCCCGCAACGATGCCAAACGACCGACCGATGCGCGTCGTCCTGGACACGGCGAGTGTCGCGCTGAGCACCGCGGCGCCTACACCGGGCGCCGAGTTTACCCGTCTATCGGCGCGTAGTACCGCTGCGGCCTGCGCCGCTCAACGATGGTGTCGGCGAACGCAGCGAGCCGCAGCAACAGTCGTTCGCTCCATCCCTTTCCAATGGCTTGGAGGCCAACGGGCAGGCCCGCGGCGTCGTAGCCCGCTGGAAAGCTGATGGCGGGATGTCCGGTGAAGTTCGACGGAAACGCGAAGCGCATGGTCTCCATCGTTCGGCCGAGATCGGAGACGGCGCCGCCGCCCGCATGAATGCGCGGTGCGGTGTTGCCCGCGGCCGGCGTGATGATGGCATCGCATTGGCCGAGTGCGCGCTCAAAGTGTGCGATGATGCGCGTCCGCACGCGTTGGGCGTGTACGTACTCCACCGCGGTCGACGCGCGCGCGATGGCCAGGTTGAGCTGTGTTTCGATGCCGAAGTCACTGAACCGGCTGCGAATGCGCGGTAGCATGCCGGCGGACATCTCGGCGGTGATGGAGACGAGGTGCGCCACACGGGCAAGTTCGAGTTCCGGAAGGTCCACCTCAACGAGCGTTGCGCCACGTGCGCACATCTGATGGAGCAGAGCCTCGCACGCAGCGACCACACTCGGCTGCGCGTCGCGGAACCACGGCCAGTAGACGCCAAGCCTGATGCCGGCGAGCGAGTGCGGTGCGCCGTCGTCGATGTCGGGCGCCGGATGGCCGAGCGAATGCGGATCTTGGGGATCGGCGCCGGCCATCACGTGGTACGCGAGGGCTGCATCGCGCGCGCAGTTGGCCAGCGGGCCGAGAAACGCGACTGACCAACAGAGTGGCGCCGCGCCCGCTTCGCTGATGCGGCCAAAGGTCGGCTTGAGCCCGACGACGCCACAATACGAAGCGGGCAGGCGAATGGAGCCACCGCCATCAGCGCCGATCGCCATCGGCACGAGACCCGCCGCAACGACGCACGCCGGGCCGGCGGAACTGCCGCCGGTGTGGAACGCATCATTATATGGATTGCGGGCGGAACCATAATGCTGATTGAAGCCGGTGACGCCGATGCCGATTTCGTGCATGTTGGCTTTGCCAACCATCACGGCACCGGCCGCGCGCAGACGCGCCACCGCCGCCGAGTCGCGTGCCGCGGGCGCGACGCCATCAAACAGCTTGGTGCCAATGGTCGTGACGTAGCCGGCCTGATCGATCTCGTCCTTGGCGGCAATCGGCACACCGTCGAATGGTCCGATGGGACGGCCGGTCTTCCAGCGCGCGGCGGACGCGGCGGCCTGCGCCATGATGTCGTCGCGGCGCATCGAGATGAACCCGCGTAACGGACGCAGCGTTCGTTCGCTCTCCTCCCAACGCGCCAGAAACCGCTCGGCGACATCAACTGGCGTCAGCGTGCCCGCCCGATAGGCTGCGTGATAGTCAGCGATGGTGGGGAAGTGAAAGCCGGCGCGCGCGTCGGTGTCGAGCGCAGGATCTGCGTTTCCGCGATCGTCACGCGCATCGAGGGCGGGAAGCGTCGGGGCGACATCGGGCAACATCGGCATGAACGTCGGCGCGTCGTCGATCGGCTTGGCTGTCAGCGCGGCGAACCCCGCGTCGCGCCGGAGCTTGTTCACAAGGGCGGCGCCAATAATCGGCATTCCGGCTAGCGCATTCAGTGCGCGGATGCCGCCGGGGCCAAGCGTCGGGAGCGTGACCGACTTCAGGTCATACGTCACGGCGTGTTGCCGCGGAAACGGACAATCCGTCCGCGCGGCCCAACAGCCCAGCCCGAGTCACGCGCCGCGAAGTCGATGGAGTAGAGCGTGAGCGTGTCGCCGTGCGTCCACGTGGCGCCGAAGTTGCTGGTGAACGCCGTGCCAAACGCACCGACCGCCGCGAAAATAGGCTTGTTGGTACCGCGCACGGCGACCACGCCGCCGGTGATGCCCTGCGATGGCCACTTTGATGCGCGACGCCACGTCACACCGCCGTCCTTGGTCATCACGGTCACGTCACCATTGCTGCGCGCAATCGAATAGTCACCGGCCACGGCAATGCCGCGGCGCGCATCGTTGAACGCGATACCAAAGAACCCCGAGCTGGGACCACCCGGAATGCCGGTGCCCGCGACCTGCCACGTGCGGCCAGCATCGGTAGTGCGGAAGACCCGTGCCTCACTCCCACCGCCCGTGGCAATCCACGCGTTGTTGTGACCCTGCACGGTGATCGATGTGCCGCTCGCGGCAAACGACGCCTCACCTGGTAAGACGGGCGGAATGTTGGCGGGGTCAACACGCTGCCACGTGCTGCCATCCTCGGTACGGAGAATGACGAGCTTGCCGTCCACGGGATCACTGAATGCGAGACCGTGCGTGGCATCCCAGAATGCCATGCCGTCCAAAAAGACGCCCTTGGTGTTGTCGCTCCACTGCAATGTCCACGACTGCCCGCCGTCCACCGTCTTATAGATGCGGGCCTGCCCCTGCTCGGCGAGACCGGCGCTCATGACGTACGCGACACGCGAACTCACGCCATACACGTCGCGGAAGTCGAGCGAGTCGGCGCCCTTCACTGAGACGTTTTCCCACAGCGTGCCGCCGTTGACCGTGCGGAGCACCGTGCCGCGACTGCCTCCCGCCCACGCGACCAGGCTGCTAGCCGCGCTGAAGCCGCGGAACGACGCCGACACACCGCTCAGCTGCGCGCCCCAGTGTGAATCGTGCGCCACCGCGGTGAGCCGCTCGCCAATCTGCTCGGCGAGTGCGGCCGCATTCGCGTTGGCGCGATTGGTGAGCACGATGATCGTCGCGCGCAGCGTGGGATAGCGAATGATCGCGTTACGGAATCCGATACTCGTGCCGGTGTGCCGCGTGCGTGGCAGCGAGTGTTTGGTGTCGAGGTACCAGCCAAAGCCGTAATCGGCACCGGTGCTGTCGGAGTGGGTGCCGCGCTTGAAGATCAACGCGCGCAACGAGTCATTGAGCAATTCGCGTGTCTCGAGCGCGCTGCTCCAGCGGTAGAGCTCGGAGACGGACGAGTAGATGCCGCCATCGCCGAGTACCGCGCTGGTGCTGCTTTGATCGGTGCGCACCCAGGCGCCACTGCGGCGCGAGTGGCCGTAGGCGCGCCGTTGCACGGCGGTGCGACCGTCTTCGCGCGCCAGCGTCCACGGCATGCCGACGCGCGTGAAGATGCGTGTTCTGAGGAAATCGGCGAAGCGCGTACCCGAGCGCTTCTCGACAATCATCGCGAGCATCGCGTAGCCGGTGTTGCTGTACGAGAAGCGCGACCCGGGCACGAACTTCGTGGAGTCGAGCGAACTCATCCGGCGCAGGACGTCGGCGTCGAGCACCTGCGTGGCCTGCGAATCGGGAACGAAGTCTTCGTAGTCCTGCAACCCGCCCGTATGCGTGAGCAGGTGGCGCACCGTGACCTTGCTTCCGTAGGCGGGGAAGTTCGGAAAGATGTCGGTGAGCGTTTCGTCGAGGCGGAGCTTGCCGTCCTGCACGAGCAGCATGACGGCCATCGCCGTGAACTGCTTGGTCACGGACGCCAAACGGAAGTTGGTGTGCGGCGTGATGGGCACGCGCGCGTCGAGATCGGCGAGGCCGTAGCCCTTGCTCACGAGAATCTTGCCGTCCATCGCGACGAGCACCGCGGCGCCAGGCGACGCCGGCGTATTGAAGTCGGCAAAGAGCGAATCGACAAACGTCTCGTCGAGTGGGCCATCATCGGCCGCGCGCGCGGTGACGTGCCGCGCGGCGAGGTCGTATTCGTCGCCGGGCAGCAACGTGAGATACGGCTGGCCTGCGTCGTTGGCGTCTCGGCCATTATGCACAAAGGCCTTGCCGCGCCCCATGATCTCGCCGTGGTCGCCCTGCACGACGAGCGCCGTGCCTTCATCGAGCCCAATGGCGAGCAGCTCGCGATGCGCGGTGATGACCTCTTGCAAATCCGTCTGCCGATTGCGCGCCACGATGTGCTGGTCGATGGCCATTGCGCGCAGGTAGCCGAAGCCCTGCTCGTAGCCCTTCGCCATCATCTGCGTGTTGCCCTCCTGGGCGCCGCGCACGAGGTAGCTGGCGAGAATCGACGCGCCCGCCGAAGTGCCGCCGATGACGCCGCCGCGGGTGAGCACGGCGCGGAGTTCGCGTTCGGTGCGTGTGCCGAGGTAGGAGTCGACGAGGCGCCACTGCCGGCCGCCGGGAAACCAGACGCCACGCGCCGCGCGAATGGGTGCGACGAACGAATCGCTCTCGGCGATGCCATGGTCCTTGGTGTGCAGCACCGTGAGGTTGGTGGCGCCGGCTGCCTTGAGTCCGGCGAGGCCGCCCCAGTCCTGCGGAAACGCGGAATCACCCACGGCGGTGGGAATGACGACGATGGGTGCGGATGGTCCGCCGGCGAGCGCGATGAAGCGGCGGTAGATCTCGGGCTCGATGTTGCCGCCACCGACGACGACGAGCGAACCATTGCTGGGCCCGACGCGCGAGTGCACCGGAGCGGGATGGCCAGCCGGGTCGCGCGCGCAGGATGCGGCAGCAAGCAGGGCGGCGCTAGCGACAACGGCAACGAGAACGCGTCGATGGGGCATGAATCGGCTGGGCACGTGTGGCGGGGGCAGGCGGCGGGGCTTGGAGTTACCGACTAAACATCCCGCATGAACGCGCGGTGGGCCAGAGGAGGATGCGGGAACAGCACGAAGGTCGCTCGTGAACCGCGCCGGGCGAGGCGCGTTAGATTTTGAGCATGCGCTCACTTCGTCTTGCTGCCATCGCCATCGCCTTCTCGCTGCCGCTCGCCG
>JAHFCU010000068.1 GCA_023249305.1 Gemmatimonadota bacterium | reverse complement strand
TGTACGTGCTCTCGTCGAGATCCGGATCCACGTTGCCGCCTGGCTCGCGGTCGAAGACTCCGCTTTCCAGGTAGTGCTCCATCGATTCGTAGTAGGCCCACGATCCCACGGGCCGCACCTGACCATAGAGCGAACGCGCCACGTCGCGCGCGAGTCCGCGATATCGGCTCTGCTGCCGCCGCGCCTCCGTGCGCTGATTCGAAAACTCAAGCACCGACCACGCCTCGAGCGCCAGATAGGCAATGAAGCGATCCTGGTGCAGCAACGCCTGACCCATGCCGGGCAGCAGCATCGACGCCACCGGCGCCCAGCGACGCCGCTCGGCCTCTCCCAAAGGCGAACCGCCGCGCATCGTCCCCATGGGTGCTGCCGGTCGCGACATGGTCGACGACGCAACGCGCTGACCCAGCGCGGGTCGGCCCACCGTGCTCACCAGCACGAGGCTCACGGCGGCCATGACGCTGATCGCTTCGCGTCTCACCAGCTCACCCGAAGCGTGAGATAGGTCGGCGGCTGTCCCGCATCCGATGAAAATCCGCCGAACACACGGGCAAAGTCGAGCCCGAGTTTCCCTCGGACAAAACCGAGCCCGATGGCGGGGCCCGTGGCGTCGCCCGTGCCCGAGGCGTACCCGGCTCGCAAGTACAGTTGTTTCTGCAGCCCGAGCTCAGCGCCCAGCCGAAACGCCGGATCATTCAGCGACGTGCGATTCACGATCTCCACCGCCCATCGCAGCTCCGCACCGGGCAGCGCCTTCGCCATCGCCGGCACAAGCGCGCTCACGCCAAGATGCACGCGCGCCGGCAGCGGATCAGACTGCGCATTGTCGTTCACCTGCAGCTTGAGTCCCAGATGTCGCAGGACAAAGCCGAACGTCAGGCTGTCGGCGCGCTTCGTCTCGTACTGGACGCCGGCATCAAGGCCGTTGGTCGACGCATTGAACGTGCTCACGGTGCCGCACGGTCCCGTGCAGTCGAGCCGCGACTGCACCACCTTGTACGTCACGCCCGCCCGCATCGACGTCCCGATCGTCGCCGCGTACGTCGCGGCCACCACGATCGAGCGCGGCAGCAACTGTCCAATGGTGCCGACCTGATCGGTGAAGTCCTGCGCGCCGTAATCATAGAGCTGAGCGCCAAATCCCAGCACGCCGGCCTTACCCGCGGGATACACGAGGCCCAGCACGGTGCCGTCGGCCACCACCGTCTTCGAATAGAGAAGCGCCGCCTCAGGACGCGTGACCCGCGCGATCCCTGCCGGGTTGCCCCACAGCGACTCCGAGCCTGCTTCACCGGTGGCTACCGTCTGGCCGCTGCCCACGGTCCGCGCGCCAACGGGCACCAGCAGAAATAGCGCGCCCTCGGTGGACAAACCACCCTGCGCACGCAACGGCGCAGCGGCGGCAGTCACCGCCAGCGTCGTCCGCAGCAGCGCGCCAATCGCGCGGCTAACAGAAGAGCGGCGCACCACGAAACCGTGCACCCTAGAGAGGCGATGCCTCATCGACGAGCATCACGGGAATGTCGTCGCGCACGGGGTATCGCAGCTTGCACGCAGGACAGTCGAGCGCCGGCCCCGCGTCGCGATACGTGAGTTCGCCCTTGCACTTGGGGCAGACTAAAATGGCCAGCAGCTGCGGAGAGATCGTCATTTCTTGTCGTCCGGAGGCAACGAGTACCCGAGGCGTGCGAGCGCCACGGGATTCCGTCGCCAGTTGGGAAGCACCTTTACCCGCAGTTCCAGGTAGACCGCGCTGCCAACCAGCACTTCAATCCGCTTGCGCGCCTGCATGCCAATGGCCTTGATGCGTTGGCCGCCACTGCCAATCAGGATGCGCTTCTGGCTGTCGCGCTCCACATGAAGCGTGGCACGAATGTACACCGGCGCACTCCCCTCACGGAACTCCTCGATCTCGCACGCCAGCGCGTGCGGCACTTCCTCATCCAGCTGCTCCAGCGCCGCCTCGCGCACCGCCTCGCGCGCAAAGAACCGCAGGTGCTGCGTCGAGAGATCGTCCTCGGGGTACAGAAACGGGCTTTCCGGCAGCTTGGCCGCGATCGCCGCAATCAGCCGTTCCATTCCGTCGCCCGTTCGCGCCGAGAAAAACACGGCATCGGCCTGTCCCTCGGCGAGCGCCCGCAGCGCTTTCTTGTCGAGGAGGTCCGACTTGTTCAGCGCAATGATCACGGGGGCGCGCAGCGGCTCGGTCAGCCCCGCGATCTCACTCAGCGGCCGCACCGCCTCGGCGTTCGCATCAATCACGTGCACTACCACGTCCGCTTCGCGCAACGCGCTCAGCGACGTGCCACGCATGCTCTTGTGCAGTGCGTGCTTCGGCTCAAGCAGCCCCGGCGTATCGAGCAGCACCATTTGCACCTCGCCGGCCGTGCGAATACCGACAATGCGGTCGCGCGTCGACTGCGGCTTCGGGCTGGTGATCGCGAGGTGCTCGCCGACAAGTCGGTTGAGCAGCGTGCTCTTTCCAGCGTTCGGCGCGCCGGCGACGGTAACAATCCCAGCTTTAGGCATCTCTTAAGGACGATTGGAGGAGCGCCCGGGTTGCGCTGGCCGCGCGCCCGAAAGCGCCAACGGGCGGTGCGACGTCACGTCGCACCGCCCGCAAGATAGCACGTCGCCTCGACTCCTACTTTCGCCGGTCGTGCGGCACCACGACCGTACACGTCGCCGTCGTCGCGTTGCCAGCCTTGTCCGTTCCCTTGTAGGTCAGCGTATACACGCGGCCATTGCCGCCGCCCGCCCGCTCGGCGCGCAGCTGTCCCGTCACGTCAGCGGTGCCGATCGCCCACCCTTGAATGTCATTGGTGGTGCTGCCGTCGCCGTCGTTATCGTCATCATCGTCGTCGTCATAGCCGCAGTCGTCGTCATCCGAGTGACGCCCGGAACCCACGTGACGCTTGTGGCGGTTCCGGTTATTGTCGGCGCTGTTGTTCCAGGCGCGTCGATCGCCATTCCAGCCGTTCTTCTGCGTCGATTTCTCGGGCGCGTCATCCGGCTCGTCGCTCGTGACGGAGAGCAGCGTAAAGCCGTTCGGTCCCAGCCCGGCGTCCGTCAACACCACGGTCACCTTGATGTCCGCCATTTTGTGATTCGGCGGCCAGAGTTCGTCCGGCGTCGCCACGCACGAGAGCGTCGGCGGCGTGCTGTCCGCGAGCTTCGTAAACTCCGCGTTGACCGTCCGTGCGCCCGCCATGGTCACGGTGCAACTCCCCGTTCCCGTGCAGGCGCCGGACCAGCCAGCAAAGCTCGATCCGGCCGTCGGTGTTGCGGTGAGCGTCACGACCGTGCTTTCGATCAGCGTCGCGGTGCACGTGGTTCCGCAGTTGATGCCGGCGGATGAGGACGCGATCGTCCCCGTGCCCGTACCCGACGTCGTGACGCCAAGATTGTACGTGCGGCGCACGAAGTTCAGTGTCACGGACTGCGCGTGCGACATCGTCACCACGCAGGTGTTGCCGGTGCAGCCCGCAATGCTCCACGTTCCCAAATTGGACGTCGCATCGGCCACCGCCGTCAGCGTGACCACCGTACCCACGTCGAATGTGGCGGTGCAGACCGTCCCGCAGCTGATGCCGGCGGGCGACGAGGTAATCGTCCCGCCGCCAGTGCCTGCCTTCGCTACCGTCAGCTGATTCTTCGCATAGGTCGCCGTCACCGTCTTTGTGGCGGTCATGCGGACCACGCACGTCGTCGTCGTGCCCGCGCACGCGCCGCCCCAGCCAGTGAACACGAACCCCGGATTTGCCGCCTGCGTGAGCGTCACCTGCGTCCCGGCAGCAAAGCTGCTGGCACACTGCGTGCCGCAGTTGATGCCAGCGGGCGTCGACGTGATTACCCCCCCGCCCGCCGTCATCGTCAGCGTCAGAGCCATCGGCGCCGGCAGCGGCGCGGCCATGTCACTCCAGCCGAGGGCATAGTTGAACTGGAAGCGAGCGCCCCCATCGCAGCAGTCCTCGAAGCCGAGCATCGTAATTGTGTGCGCACCCGGCGGCAACGTCACCGTCGCGACGAGCGAGATGCCTCCCGGCGCAATCGGCGTGAAGTTCGCGAACGCGACGGCGCCATCGACGAGGATCTCGCCGCCCGCCGAGAAATCCACGTCCCCTCCCAATGACACCTCCGACGTGCCCGAGGAGGTCATCGTCACGACGGTGCGCGTCGCGACGTTCGTATTCGACCCAACATTTGGCGCGGTGAACAGCAGCGCATTGCTGACCATGTGCGTCACGGGGACTGGTTCGTTCGTGTAGCCCGCGACGTTCGTCGGCAATGCATTGAACAGCGTCACCGCGTTCGCCGCGCTCGGCGGCGTTCCCCCCGAGGCCCAGTAGCGCGTCTCCTCAGTCATCGACGTCACCGACGCCGTGCCCGTGAACTTCGCCGTCACCGATCTCGCGGCATCCATCGTGACGACGCACGCTCCCGTGAGACCCGTGCACGCGCCACTCCACCCGGCGAAGATCGACGGTGACGTAGCGTTGGCACTCAGCGAGACCTGTTGCCCATACGGGAAGCCGAACGAACACGTCGTGCCACAATTGATACCCGCGGGCGACGACACAATCGCTCCCGCGCCGCCGCCGGTGCGCGACGTGGTGAGCGTCACGTTCGGGACCGGGCCCGTCACGTCCTTCCAACCCGTGCCGACGTCAATCTGTGCGCCGTATCCGAAGTCGTCGCCGTTCTCGAAGCCGATGAGTTCAAACGTGTGTGCACCGGATGTCAGGTTCACCGGCACAATCTGGATGATCTGATCACTGGTCGCCCACAACGGAGTCAGCGTGCTGCTCGTGTCCATCATGTAGAAACCGTACCAGCACGGATCGTTGTAATTCGACGCGATCACCACGTTATCGAGCAGCAGCGTGCACCCGAGACAGTCCACGCCAAACCGAACGCCGATGGAGCTCGCGCCCGCCGACGTGAGCGACACGCGTATGCGCGTGCCAATATTCACAAAGGCGCCGCCCGGATTGCGAATGACGGCAATCGTGCTATCAGGGTAGCCGGTGAGCGGATCAACGACGACGGATAGGACCTTGCGCGCGAGATCGGGAATGGCAACCGGCGCATTGCTGTAGCCCGCGACGTTTGTCGGCAGCGCATTGAACGCGGCCTGCGCGCTGGTCGTCGGCGGCAGCGCGCCGGCGCTGTTCCAGTAGCGCGTCTCCATCGAGATGCCCGTGATGGTGATGCTGCCGGACAGCGACTGCATTCGCTTGAGCGCCACCGCGGTCTCGTGGGGCGTCGCATCGGTCGGGAGCACGCGAGAGGACTCGGTGCATCCCATCGTCAAGGCAGTAGCGATGCCCGCAAGCGTAACGGTCGCGAGGCGCAGCTCGCGCGAAAGCGATGACATCAAGGAGGGCTCGTCGTCGAGTGTAGGGCCGAAAGATATCGACGTCACGAGATGAATCAATACGCAATAAACTGACAGTCCTTACGATGCGGCTCAGACCAAGTGTCACGATGGCGTACAGTTGCGTATCCGAGCCAGAAGTTCCGATGTGGGTGACGTCAAGAAGCTGCGGGCCGCGAGGCCGCGACTGAGGTCGAGGTTGGAGAAAAAGCAAACCCCCCAACCGAGTGATCGGTTGGGGGGTTTACAGGGGTGCCGGCGACGGCCTACTCTCCCGCGCCCTCTCGGGCGGAGTACCATCGGCGCTGTCAGGCTTAACGACCGTGTTCGGAATGGGAACGGGTGTGGCCCTGACGCTCTAATCGCCAGCGAATTGATAACAATGGAGTTGGGTAGTGTTCGTGGTTTGTGGTCTCACTGCATTTGCGTTGTGTCGCGAATGCTCTGCGAAGTTTCTCCTTCTTGCGAAGGAAAAGAGGAGTAGTCAAGCCTCACGGGCGATTAGGATCGCTACGCTCGGAACGCATTGCTGCGCTTCCACGGGCGACCTATCGACGTCGTAGTCTCCGACGGCCCTTTAGGGTGCTCAAGGCACCAGGGAGAGTTCATCTTGGGGACAGCTTCCCACTTAGATGCTTTCAGCGGTTATCTGTACCGAACATCGCTACCCGGCGTTGCATCTGGCGACACAGCCGGGACACGAGCGGTTCGTCCGACTCGGTCCTCTCGTACTAGAGTCCGCACCCCTCAACTCTCCAACGCCCACAGCGGATACAGACCGAACTGTCTCACGACGTTCTGAACCCAGCTCATGTACCACTTTAACCG
>JAHFCU010000049.1 GCA_023249305.1 Gemmatimonadota bacterium | reverse complement strand
GTCCGTGCGCGCCGTGCTCACGCTGGCATCCGCTGTCTCGTTGGCCGTCGGCGCCGCGGCCGCGCAGGCGCCAGCGCTCCCGGCCGCGCCCAAGAATGCGCCGCAGGACAGCGGCGCGCTGCGCGTGCAGGTGCAGGGGACACTGACCGACGCGCAGAAGAACGACGCGACGCTCGAGTCCGCCACCAAGTCGGTGGCGTCGCAACTGCGCTGCCCGGTCTGCCAGGGACTGTCCATCCAGGATTCGCCGTCGGAACTCTCGCAGCAGATGCGCACGGTGGTGAAGGAACAGCTGGCCGCGGGCAAGTCGGCGCAGGAAGTGAAGGACTACTTCATCTCCAAGTACGGCGAGTGGATTCTCCTCGAGCCGCAGGCGCACGGCTTCAACGTGCTTGTCTATGCGCTGCCGGCTCTGCTCATCCTTGGCGGCGCGATCTTTGTTGGCGTGATCGTGAAGAAGTGGACCGCCGCCGCGCCAGCCGCGGCATCGGGCGGCGCGCCGACCGGGGACGACGACTAGATCGAGAGTCAGCTCACCGAAGCTGGGCCGAGGTCGTCGGCGGTGCCCAACTCGACCCATCGCCGGAAGAACGGATCGTCGAAGGCCGGCGTGCGGTCCGCTTCGCAAAGGATGCCCTTCTTCCGCAGGCCAGCGAGGGCCACTGTCACGCTGCTTGCCGCTCCAAGCGAGTGATCATGCCGGACGCGCTCTGAGCTCAACGCGACAGCAGGGCGTGAGGCCAGCAGGCGCAGAATCCGCTGCTCGCGTTGTGTCAGCTGCTGCCAGGACTGCTCGTATGGCGCCGATGTCTCGCGCACGAGGTCGTCGAACGATGATGCGGCATCGGCAACCCCTCGATTGAGTCGCGTATTCCGCCACGTGGCGTGTGCGAGTGCAATGACGTCGCGGGTTCTCGGCCCGGCCAGTCGAACTATCTCGCGTGCCGTCTCAAGCCGAATGCGCTGATGTGCCTCCGCTGAGCGCGCGGTGATCCATGCGGCGAACTCTTCGGCTGGAACGGGGCCGAGTCGCAAGTGTTCCGCCAGTTTCCACAGTGCCCGGTCCTTGTTGGTGACCATGTCCTCGATCAGCGTGGTTGCGGACCCGGCCAAGACCCACGCGATCCGCCCATGTCGCTCGAGGACCGACTTGAGCGCCCACTCGACGTCGTCGCCACCCCAAGCCAGCAGCCGCTGGAACTCATCAAGACCGAGCGCGAGATGCAGCTTGCGACGGCCAAGTTCGTGGTCAACCGCCGCGAGGGCGTCAACGAAGAGCGTTGCTCGCGACGCGGTTGCCGGATCAATACCGAACGAGAGTCCAGGCAATGCCGTGCCGTCCGGACTCGGTGACAAGGTCAAGCTGAGGTGCATTCGGTGCGCCACTGCCTGGATCAACGATTGCCACGTGTGCCCGACCGCGCTCCGCACGGCCACGAGGAGGCGGCGAACGGCATCCGGCGCATCCACAGCGGTTGCGAGGTCAACGATGACCGCTGGCCGCTTGCGTCGATGCACGCGGCGCGCCGCCTCGTGGAGGAGTGCGCTCTTTCCCATGCGGCGCGGCCCATAGAGCACGAGGGCGCTCCCTGGTGCGGTCCACGTCTCGACCAAGCGGGCGAGCTCGGCGCGGCGGTCGGCGAAGGCCGCACCGGCGGCGAGTGGTGTGCGTGCGAACGGGGACTGCGTCATGCGAGTGCCGGGCGCGGTGGTTGTCGGTGACGTAGACTTACGTATCGTATATTTACGTTACGTAATATTACGTATCATCCGATCAATGTCCAGACCGGCTGCGAGGCGCGCGAGGCATGGCCAATGCGTCGGCGGAGACCAGCGGCCCCACGCCCTTGGCCACCGGTGCGAGCCCCGGGCCCGTGACCGGTTGGCCGGCTCGCTCACGTGCCGCGCAGCGCGCGTTCAACTGCAGCAGAAAGGCGAGCGCGTCGTCCGCGGGTTTCGCACCGTACGCCGCGAGCACCGCGGCGTCAAGCGCCGCGTGGGCATCCACCAACGGATGCTTGCCTGGCTGCTCCATACTCCGGTACAGATCACGCAGCGACAACTTGTGCGCGACGCGCAGCTCTGCGCGCAGGCGGCGCAGTTGCACCGCGGCGGCTGCGACCGCCTTCACCTGCGCCGTGGTGGGGGACTGCGGCCAGGGAAAGGAGTCGAAAACCGTATTAGAGGTGTAGCGGAAGTCGCCTTTCAGCGTCGAGCACCGCGCAACGAACCACTTCCAGTGCATTCCCGACTGCAGGATGCCGAACGAGTAGTCGTCGGCGAATGGGAAGACGACCAGAGCGGCGTTTGGATTGATAGTCGTATCGATGAACTCGAAGATAGGACGCTTGGTCACCTGCCCACACACGATGTAGCGAGGAAGCCTCACCAGCTTCGCGAGCATCTCCCGCCTCGGATATGACAGCTGCCACCAGGACGCGAGGAAGTTCGCGTGGTGTTTGTTCGTTTTCGCCGAAGAACTCACTGCCAGTGCTTCGCTGCTGCGTTTCTTTTCCCGCTCCGCGGAATCCGTGCGAGTCGGCAACACCTGAGCGTCGACTCGTCTGAACAAATCCGAGAAGTGCTTGCTCGTCAGCAAGTCCCGCGACCCAAAGTCAATCACATACCGCGTCGGCAGCGAATCCCGTTCACCAAGCATCTCGTCGGCAGTCAGGTACGGCTTCAGCACCTCCGCCCACGCCGGATGCGCCGCCAACATCGCTTCCGCCTCGGCGCGCGGCACGAGAAACCCCTCGTGGCCATGCGTCTGTCCCTGGTAACAGCCGCCTGACGACACGTTCACCGCCAGCGCTACGGCCTCCGAGACGTCAAGTCCGAACGAAAGCGATGGACCGATCCTCTCCACCTCGACCGATTCCCACGGAGAGTCGTCGGCATTCCCGACCTGTCGCGCCAACCGCTTGGGTCCGGGCGCCGGTCCCTTGACCCAGTTCACAATTGACACGTGCACCGCGGCCTCGCCCGACCAGACCTGCGTGGAGACCGCGTCGGTGATCGTGCCGCCGTTCTCAACGACGTGATCAAGCCCGCCCTCGCGGCTGTAGTTCTGACGAATCGTGTTCGTTCCGACCAACCCCGCCCGGCCGCCCAGCGGGAGTTCGTCGTGCGCGCGGCGGAACCAGAAGACACAGTAATCCGCGCGTCCCGGCACGTCGGGATACCGTGCACGCACCCGATTCACGTACGCGCGCCCGTACTCCGCCTGCATCTTGTTCTTGCTTTGGTACGGCGGGTTCCCGATGATCGCCTGTACCTGCGGCCACTCGGCGAAGAGCGCATCGGTCGCCACGCAGTTCTCGTCGAGGTTCTCGAGCGGCAGGACGTGATCGCCCTGCAGGTCGAGGTCCATCTGCTCCCGATCCAGTGACTCCATGGCCTCGTCGAGCGCCAGCTTCTTGCCGAACAGGAGCGTCACCTTGGCCAGCTCGACCGCAAACGGATCAATGTCCAGGCCGTGGAACTGGCGCGGGCTGATGAGCGAAAGCGTCTTCACCTGCTTGGTGAATTCGGCGGCTGATACAAGCTGTCGCAGGCGTGCGAGGAGCAGGATTTCAAGCCGCACCATCTCGCGATACGCCACGTAGAGGAAGTTGCCGCTCCCGCACGCCGGGTCGAGCACCTGAAACACCAGCAGGTCCTTTCGGAGCTCCATCAACTCCTTTCGTGTCTTCGCGGCGTTGATTCGCGCTTCCCACGGTCGTGAAATCGTCGGGCCCACGACTTTCATGATGTCGCGCTCGGCCGTAAAGTGCGCGCCGAGTGCGTGCCGCCGCCCGGCGTCCATGGACGCCTGAAAGAGCGTGCCGAAGATGGCGGGGTTTACCCGCGACCAGTCCTTTGACGCCGCGTCGGCGACGGCTTGGAGTTCCTTGCCGTTCAATTCGACGGGAGCGACCGACGAGAAGAGCCCGCCATTGAAGTACGGGACGCCTTGGTACCGACCCGCTGCGACGGGCGTGGGCGAGTTCATCTGCCGAAAGAGCGCGCCGAAGAGGTCAAAGCTGTTCTGGCCTTCGAAGCAATCTTTGGTCAGTTGGGAGATCAGGCCTCGCGGCATCAGGTCCACGTCTTCCGCAAACATCGCAACGACCAACTGCAGTACAAATCGCTGCGCCTGCGCGCGATCAACGCCGCGATGTACGAGCGACACGAACACTTCGGCAACCTCGGCCGCCGCCTCGCGTGTGACCGCCTCCCGGTCATTGCCGAACAGCGGCTCGCGCTTCTCGGAAAAGAGGAAACTCAGCGCGAGATAGCGCTTTGGGAGTTCGCGGATAGCGACGCGGTCCACGGGTTCGTCAATCTGCTTGTCGAAGTCGTAGATCCAGAACTCGTCGAAGTTGCAGAGCACCACGTATCGTGGCCGGTCGGGGACGAGATGGATCCAGTAGTCGAACGCCTGGCGGAAGTGAAGTTGCAGTTTCTCCCCGCGTTTCTTCATCTCGATGAGGACACGCGGCTTCCAGACAAGATCGGCGAAGGACGTTGACCCAATGCCACCTTTTCCTTTCACCCGGTGTTCGAGTATTGCGCCCGATTCCTTGTATCCGGCGTGCCCAAATGCCCGGAACAGGCGGTCGCAATACACCTGGGCCTCGCCTTTCTCGTCGCCGGAGAGGCTCTCCCAGTAGGTGACGAATGCCTTCATGCGCTCAGCGGTCTCGCTCATGTGAGGAATCTCCCACCTGCGACCGTCACTCGCCACCCAATCAACGCGGGTTTGGCCTGCCGGTCGGGTCTTTGGCCGTCTGCATTGTGAGTCCGCATCCCCCGTGCGAACTTTGGGCCGACGCTTCCCCGACGGCTGATGCTCGACGCTATCGAACACCTCGCCCGCGACGACAAGTGGTATCTGGGCGCCGGAGACGGCACGCTCTTCGCGCCCACGTATCCCGCGTGGCTCGACACGCCGGGGTTCTGGGACGAGGCCACCGTCTATCAATACGCGTTCGCGCCGCTCTTCACCGTGACGATGCTGGACGCGGCGGGCCGCGAGATTCCGGCGCGCGCCACGTCACGCCGCTGGACGCCGGCCGATTTGACCGTGACATATCGGCTCGAGTCGGGCATCACCGCCACCGAAGTGCGCACCGTACACCCGGGCGGCGTGTTCGTGTCGGAGTGGCGCTTCGCCTCGTTTGAACCGGCGTCGGTGCATCTCGTCGCGTGGACGGCGCAGGACGGCGCGTCGGTGCCGATGGGCGAGGCGGCATTTGAGAACGGCGCCCTTGTCTTTCCTCGCATGCTCACTGACCGCCGGCAGCAGCCGCTGCGCGTGCGCGCCGAACTTGCCTGCGTGGGCGAAGCCACAAGCTGGTGCGCATCGCGCAGCGAGAAGAGCGCGCCACAGCCGCTGTGGCGCCACACGCCGTTCGTCGAACAATGGCAAGCCGGCGGCTTGTCGCGCGCGGTGCGTGACGAGGGCATTTCGACAGACGGGCAGTTCTATGCCGCGGTGCACCGGGCGGTGGACATCAGCTACCAGGGCGCGTCAGCGGTCTTCGCGATGAAGATTGCGGCCGATGATCCCGCGCTCGCCGTGCAGGCCGCGGCGCGCAGCGTGCGGCCGTCGCACGGCACGATCGCAGGTGCGAGCCGACGCCGCTGGCACGCTTGGTTCGAGCGGGTGCCGGACCTCCGCTGCACCGATCCGTATCTCGAGACGTACTACTGGTACCGCTGGTATGGCCTGCACCTCAATGCCACCGCCGCCGGCCACGGCAATCATCGCTGGTCCTCGATGTGCGAGGGGGTTGGCTTCTTCCACCAGCCCATCTCGTATTCCGCGCAGTGCCACGCGCGCGAACTTCGCTGGCTGGACGACCCCGAGCATGCACGCGGCGTGCTGCGCACCTTTTTCGGCCAGCAGAAGCCGGACGGCTCGCTCCACGGGCGCGTCTACGCGAACCACCTGACCGGCACGGACTACTACCATGCCGACTGGGGCGGCGCACTGATGGCGATTGATGCTGCGTGGCCCGACGACGCGTTCATCGCCGAGTTGTATCCCGCGATGGCGCGCTTTGCCGACTGGATGGTGCTGACGCGCGATGCCGACGGCACGGGCATGTTCGACGTGGTGGACCAGTACGAGACGGGGCAGGAGTACATGAGCCGCTATCAGGCGGTGGACCCGGACGCTGATCGCTACGGATGGGAGAATCGCCTGCGGCTCAAGGGCATTGACGTGACCGTCTACGCGTATGTGCTCCTCCGCACGCTCGAGCGATACGCTGCGCGCGGCGGCGGAGACGCCGCGCGCTGGGCAGCGCTGGCCGAGCGCACGCGCGAAGCGGTGCGCCGCGACATGTGGGATCCCAGCCTCGGGATGTTCAGCGATGTGCATCCGCAAACCGGCATGCGCACGCGCGTGAAGGCCGCGGTCTGTTTCTATCCGTACTTCACCGACATCGTGGACGAGTCGCACTTGAACGGCCTGCGCGCGTCGCTCTTCGATCCGCGACAGTTCTGGACGCCGTTCCCTGTGCCATCGTCGAGCGTGGACGACCCGCTGTTCAGCGCCGAGGCGGAGTGGAAGGGGAAGCGTCATGTCTGTCCGTGGAACGGGCGCACGTGGCCGATGACGAACAGCCATCTCGTCGAAGCGCTGGCGGCGGCGTCACGCCTCGGGGCGCCGGACCTGCGCGAGCGTGCCGGCGAGCTGCTCAAGCGGTTCGTGCGAATGATGTTCCACGACGGCGACCTGCGACGGCCCAACTGCTTCGAGCACTACAACCCGTTCACCGGCCACGCGTCGGTGTATCGCGGCATTGACGACTACCAGCATTCATGGGTGGCCGATCTCATCTTGCAGTACGCGGCGGGCGTGCGGCCGCACGCGCGCGGCGTCACGGTGGATCCGTTCCCCCTCGGGCTTGAGCAGCTCACGCTCACAGGGGTGCGCGTGCACGGCCGCACGCTCGAGGTGCGCATCGTCGGCGATCATTTCACGGTGATCAGCGGCGGCGATCGCATCGAGGCCGCGCTCGGCGAGTCCGTGGAGCTGGACGGCTAGGCGTGGCCGAACTCCGCCTGTCGCATCTGTCAAAGGTGTTCGCCGGCGGCGTGGTCGGCGTGGATGACGTCTCGCTTGCCGTCGGCGAGGGCGCGTTCACGGCGCTGGTCGGTCCGTCAGGGTGCGGCAAGACGACGATCCTGCGCCTCGTGGCCGGGCTGGAGGAGCCGACGGACGGAAGCGTGCACATCGGTCCGCGCGACGTGACGTGGCTGCCGCCGCGTGAGCGTGACGTGGCGATGGTCTTCCAGAACTACGCGCTCTACCCGCACCTGACCGTGCGCGAGAACATCGGCTTCCCATTGCGCGTCCGGAAGATCGCCGCACCGGAAGTGGCGCGGCGTGTGCGAAAGGCGGCCGAGCTGCTCGAGATTGACGCGCTCCTCGAACGCAAACCGGCCCAACTCTCGGGCGGCCAGCGCCAGCGCGCGGCGCTCGCGCGTGCCATCGTGCGCGAGCCGGCGCTCTTCCTCTTCGACGAGCCGCTGTCGAATCTCGACGCGCAGGTGCGCGCGCAGACCCGCGCCGAGCTCGTGGCGCTGCACCGGCGGCTCGGTGCGACGATGCTCTACGTCACGCACGATCAGGTGGAAGCGATGACGATGGCGCAGTCGGTCGCCGTCATGGCGAAAGGCCGTGTGCTGCAGGAAGGCGCGCCGATGACGCTGTATCGCGAACCGGCGTCGCTCGCGGTGGCGCGCTTCATCGGCTCGCCCAGCATCAACACCGTGACGGGCCGCACGACCGGCACGCGATTCGAGGGGGCGCTCTCGTGCGACGCGCGCGTCGCCGCGCACGCGGAGGCCGTCCTCGCGGTGCGTCCGGAGCACCTCGTACTTGGGCCCGCCATCGACGCGTCGCCGGCGATCATCACGCTCGTCGAGCCACTCGGTCCGGAGTCGCTGGTGCGCCTGCGCCTGCGCAGCGGAGAAGACTTGGTGGCGCGCGTGGCGGGCGAGGCGCCGTGGCATGTGGGTGACGACGTGGGTGTGCGCGTCGTGCCGGGCGAAGGCCTGTGCTTCCGTGCGAGCGACGGCGCGCGGCTGTCGGCGAGGCGCGATGCGCCCTGACGTGCTGTGCGCGGTCGGCAGCGAGGGCAGCCGTCACCTGCGCGCGCTGGCACGGCGCGCCGCAGCGTGCGCGGCGTTGGTCGGCGTCGCGGCGTGCCGCAGGGACGATGCGGTGACGCTGCGCATCACGTCGTGGCAGAGCCCCGAGGAGAATGCGATTGACGCCGTGGAGTTCCGCTCGTTCGAGGCGGCGCATCCCGGCGTGCACATCGTCAACGATCCGGTGTCGAACAGTGCCGAGTACCGCGAGAAGGTGCTCACCTCCATTGGCGCGGGTTCGCCGCCGGACGTGTTTCTGCTCGACGGCATTGACGTCGCCGCGTTCGCGGCGCGCGACGTGGTGCTCGACCTCCAGCCGTTCGCCGAGCGCGTGGGGGTGCCGCTCGGTCTATTCTTCCCGCAGGTCGTCGAACCATTCCGCGTGAGCGGCAAGCTGCTTGCGTTCCCCAAGGGCTTCACGCCCATGGTGTACTACTACAACCGCAACCTGTTCGCGAAGGCCGGCCTCGCGCTGCCAAAGAACGGTTGGACGCAGGATGAGTTCCTCGCGGCGGTGCGCGCGCTCACGCGCGATGCCGACGGCGACGGCGTGGTGGACCAGTGGGGAACCGTCCTCGACCGTCGCCTCTACGCGTGGCAGGCGTGGCTGTGGGGCGCGGGCGCCGACGTCCTCACGAGCGATGGCGCGCGCGCGTCCGGCGCGATCGACCAGCCCGCGGCGGAGAGCACGCTCACCTTTCTCACCAGCCTCCCGCGGCGCGGCTACGCGCCGGCGCCGAGTGTCGCGGGCGGCGCTCTCGGCTATGAACAGCGGCTGTTCTACAGCGGGCGGCTCGGCCTGCTCACGAGCGGCCACTGGATGATTCCGCGCATGCGGCGGTACCTCGAGCAGGGGCGCGTGCAACTCGGCGTCGTGTCGGTGCCGCGCACGGCGGGGCATCAGGTGAAGACGCCGCTGTTCGCGAGCGGATGGGCGGTGCCATACAACACACCGCACCGCAAACTGGCCGTCGAACTCGCGGCGTGGATGGTGCGCACCGACGCGCAGCGGCGCCGCGCCGCGTCGGGCCTCGAGATCCCGACGCTCCTGACCGTGGCGTACGCGTCGGCGGCAAAGGACGCGACGGGATTGGAAATGGACTTTCTCTGGCAGGTGCCCTACGGCGGCGTGCCGTGGGGGGCGCGCGTTGCGCGGTACCGCGAGGTGGAGAAGGCGATGATGGACCTCGTGGACCGCGTGGTGGTCGAGCGCATTTCGGTCAAAGAGGCCGCGCGCGAAGCGGCCGCGACGGTTGACGGCGTGTTGAGACGATGACGCGCGCCGAGATTCGGGCGGCCGTCCTCGCGATGCTGCTGTGGGCTGTCGCAACAGTCGGCGTCGGATGGCGGACGCTGCATTCCATTGACCACGCGGACCGCAGTCGAGAGGCGTTGTTCCGGGCGCATGCCTCACAGGGGCGCGTGCCTTCGCCCGCGTTTCCCGAGAACCTTGATGCGCGCGAGCATGCCGCGCTGCGGCAGGAGGAGCGGCCGCTGGTCGTGCACGATCCTCACGGAGTGGAAATCATAACCGCGCCGGTGAAGGACACCGAAGACTGGGAGATCATCGGCGCGGTCGGTCTGTACAGTCGGTGGCGGGAGCGTGCGGCGCCCGTCGCCGCGCCGGCGATGGTGGCGTTGCTCGCGGCACTCGTGCTCCTGCTTGGCGCGCGATCCGTCGCATCCGCAGGGCCGCGCGCGGCCGGCGTCGGCGCGCTCGCGCTGTTCGGCGCGGCCGCGGCCGTCACTGCATTGCAGCTGCGCTTCGCCGCGGTCTCTCTTGCGCCGCGCGAGGCCGCGCCGGCGTCGCTCGAGCGACTGGCGCTTCCGCCGCCATCGCTCGCGTTCGCCGCGCTGGTGCTGGCGCTGCTCGCCGTGGCTGGCGCACTCGCGGTCGCTGCAGTGCACTGGCATGCGCGGCAGGCGGGGCGCCGCGCGCGCGTGCGCGAGACCATTGGCGCCTGGCTCTTCATCGCGCCGAGTCTTGGGCATCTACTTCTCTTTACGATCGCGCCGGTGGCGTTCCTGTTCTGGATCTCGGTGCACAACTGGGACCTGCTGGCGAGCGATCATCCGTTCGTCGGGCTTGCGCATTTCCGTGAGATCGCGGCCGATCCGCTCTTCTGGCGCGCGCTGCGCAACGGACTCGTGTACGCGTTGTACGTGCCGGTGACGATGGTGGCCGCGCTGGCCGCGGCGCTCGTGCTTGACCAGCCGCTGCGCGGCATCAAGGTGCTGCGCGTCGTGGTCTTCCTGCCGTATGTCGCGTCAACGGTGGCAATCGCCCTCGTGTGGCAATGGCTGCTGCACCGCGACTTCGGCCTGCTGAACGCCGCGCTCACCGCGCTGCACCTGCCGCGGGTGGATTGGTTGGGTAATCCCGCGACCGCCCTGCCGGCGTTGATGCTCGTGAGCGCGTGGGGGCAACTCGGCTACATGATGGTCGTCTACCTCGCGGGATTGCAGGCGATACCCGCGGCGCTACTCGAGGCGGCTCGACTCGACGGCGCCGACGCCTGGCAACGATTCCGGCTCGTTGTCTGGCCGATGCTGCGCCCCGTCTCCACGTATCTCCTGCTCACGGGCATCATCTGGTCGTTTCACGGCTTCACGCTCGTCTACGTGATGACCGAGGGCGGACCGTCGCACGCCACCGACGTCCTCGTCTATCGCATCTACCAGACGGCGTGGGAGTTCCGCCGCTTCGACGTCGCCGCGGCCATGAGCGTCGTCCTCTGCCTGTTGCTGCTCGTGCTGACGGCGCTGCAGTGGCGAACGGTCAAGGGAGAGCCGGCCGATGCGTGACGCGCGTGCGCGGCGGACGATTGGATACGCAGCGGCCGTCGCGCTGGCTCTATTAATGGTCGCGCCGTTCCTGTGGATGCTCTCGACAGCGCTGATGGACGAGTTCGAGGTCTACCAGGCGCCGCCGCCGCTGTTCCCGTCGGCGCCACGCTTCGCCAACTTCACGGAGGCGCTCACTGCGCTGCCGTTCGCGCTGTATTTCCGGAACTCGCTCATTCTCGCGGCCGCGACGGTGGCGGGGCAGGTGATTACCGCGGCGATGGCCGGCTACGCATTCGCGCGGCACCGCTTCGCCGGGCGTACGCCGCTCTTTGCCGTCTACCTCGGCACGCTGATGATTCCCGGCATCGCGCTGCTCGTGCCGCGGTTCCTGATCGTTGACGCGATGGGACTCGTTGACACCGTCGCCGGCCTCGTCTCGGTGGAGCTCGTCGCGGCGTGGGGCATCTTCCTCATGCGGCAGTATTTCCTGTCGCTGCCGCGTGACATGGAGGATGCGGCGCGACTCGACGGCGCCTCGGAGTGGCAGGTCTTCACTCGCGTCGCGCTGCCACTCGCGCGGCCGGCGATCGCGACCGTCGCGCTCTTCGCGTTCATTGACGCGTGGAAGGCGCTTCTCTGGCCGCTCATCATCGCCCGCTCGCCGAATCTGCGCGTGGTCGAGGCGGGCGTCGCGTCGTTCCACGGGATGTACTACGCCAACTGGCCGTGGCAGATGGCTGCGGCCGTCGCCGCGCTCGTGCCGGTGCTCGTGGTCTTCCTCGTAGCCCAGAAGGCGTTCTTGCGCGGCCTCGCGTTCGGCGGATTCAAGTAATAACAGTAGAGGGTAAACGGTCGAGGGTAGATGACGACGCCCGCGCGTCGGCGCGCGCACCTGCAGCTCGCTGTTCGTCAGCGTGGCCTCGTCGCGTTTGATCGGTCATCTTGTCTGGTGTGCTCCGCGGGGGTAGCTTCGCGATCCGGACTTCCTTCACCCACGTGACTCACAAGCCCACCTCTCCGACGCCGACGCGCGGGGCGCTCGACGCCCTCGCCGCGGCCATCGCCGAGTTCAATACCAGCCGCCCGCTCGAGACGAGCATTGCGGTGGCGCTCGACACGCTGCGGCAGTCGCTGGACTCCCCCGAGTGCTCGCTCTGGCTGCATACCGCTGATGGCCTCGTACGCACGTGGGTCGCGGGAGAGGCGCAAGCCGCGGAGGCGGAGGTGGACGCCGCGCTGGCCGGCACGGGCGAGGCGCACGGCGTTCGCGCCGTCAAGGTCATCGCCGGCGATCGCAACGTCGGCGCGCTCGTGGTTCGTCTCAGCCGCCCGTTGCAGGCCGAAGAGGGGCTCCTGCTCACCGGCGTCGCGAACTTGCTGGCGCCTGAACTGGCGCACGCCGAACGGTCGCGCCAGCTCGAGGTGGAGGTCGCCGCGCGCACGGTGGAGATTGACCGCGAGCGCCGGTTCACGGAGAAGATCATTGACTCGCTGCCGGTCGGCCTCTACGTGATTGACCGCGAGTACCGCATTCAGGCGTGGAACCGCAAACGCGAGACGGGCATGCAGGGCGTGTCGCGCGACGAAGCGATCGGGCGAACGATCTTCGACATCCTGCACCGCCAGCCGTTTGAGATGCTGCGCCGCGAGTTCGACGAGGTCTTAGCGACCGGGCGCATCCAGGAATACCAGATGGAATCGGCGGCGAGCGGCGACCCACGCACCTACCGCATCACTAAGATTCCGATGCGACTCGGCGACTCAGCGGTGACGCACGTCATCACCATCGGCGAAGACGTGACCGACTGGCGCGAGGGGCAGCAGCGGCTGTCGCAGGCGGAAAAGTTGGCGGCCATCGGCACGCTCGCGGCCGGCGTAATGCACGAGATCAACAACCCGCTGGCCACCATCGCCGCCTGCGGCGACGGGCTTGGCTACCGGTTGGAGGACATCCAGCGGAAGGGCACCGAAGTCAACAAGGACCTGTTCGACTACATCGAGATCATCGAGAACGAAGTACTCCGCTGCAAGCAGATCGTGGACCAGTTGCTCGACTTCAGCCGGCCGAAGCAACTCGCGAAGTCGCCGGTGGACCTCAACGAGGTCGTGGAGAAGACGCTGTTCCTCATGAAGCACCACGGCGGTTTCAAGAAGCTGACGCTCGTTAAAGACGTCGAGCAGACGCTGCCCGTCGTGCCGCGCGGCAACGCGGAGCAGCTCGTACAGGTGCTCATGGCGCTGATCATTAACGCCACCGACGCCATGGGGAGCCACGGCACGATCACGCTGCGCACGCGCACGGGACCGTCGGCCGCGGACGGCGCAATCGTCGAGGTGATTGACACCGGGCACGGCATCGCCCGCGCCGAGCTGTCGAAGATTTTCGAGCCGTTCTACACGACGAAGGCGCCGGGCACGGGCACTGGGCTGGGACTCGCGATCTGCTACGGCATCGTGCAGGACCATCGCGGCCGCATCGAGGTCGATAGCGTCGTCGGGAAGGGAAGCACCTTCCGCGTGCTGCTGCCGACTATCGAATGGTAAGCACATTGCCGCACGCGACCGCGGGTTCCGCCGTGCCGGCGGGCCGTCCACTGACGCTCGCGGAGATGGAGAAGCGCCACATTGCCGCCGCGCTCGAGCGCACCGGATGGCACCAGGGACGAGCCGCCGGCGAACTCGGCATCTCGGTCAAGACGCTGTATCGGAAGATCCGCGCGTACGGCTTCGAGCGTCCCGGGGTGCGCGCCCGATGAAAGTGCTCGTCATCGAGGACGACAAGACCGTCGGCCAGTTCGTGAAGCGCGGACTGGAGCAGCAGCGCTGGAGCGTGGACCTCGTGGCCGACGGCATCGAAGGCGAACGGCTCGCGCGCTCGCAACCGTACGACGTCATCGTGCTTGACATGCGACTGCCCGGCAAGGCCGGGCTCGACGTGCTGCGCGACCTGCGGACGTGGGGCTTCGAACGGCCCGTGCTCGTGCTGACGGCGCAGGACGCGGTGGACGCCAAGGTCACCACGCTGCGCGCGGGCGCTGACGACTACGTGACCAAGCCATTCGCCTTCGAGGAGCTGCTGGCGCGCGTCGAGGCGCTGGCGCGCCGGCCGCGCGCCATCGTCACGCCCGTCCTCACTGTCGGCGATCTCACGCTCGACCTCGACGCGCGCGAGGTGCGTCGTGACGCTCGACTGATTGACCTGACGCCCAAGGAGTTCCTCGTCCTCGAGTACCTCATGCGTCATGCGGGACGCGTGATGAGTCGCACGCTCATCACCGAGTACGCGTGGGGCTACCACTTTGATCCGGGCACGAACATCGTGGACGTCGTGATCAACCACCTCCGCAAGAAGGTGGATGCCAACGCCGACAAGAAGCTCATCGCAACGGTGCGCGGCGTCGGATACGTGGTGAAAGGCTAGGGGACGCGCGTGGCCTCCATCCGCAGCCGGGTGACCGCGGCGTACGCGCTCGCGCTGTTCGGGACGATGCTGGCCTTTGCCGTGGTGCTGTGGACGGCGCGCCGCGCCGCCGTGATGCGCGACTTGCAGGAGCGCATTTCGACCTATGCGGAGATCGCGCATCTAGTGCTGACTCAGGCCGGCACGCAGATCAACCCGGTGGTGGTCGACTCGTCGGGCGCGCTGCGAGAGCCCGAGCTGCTGCCGTCGCTGCGCGCGCGCCTCGACGCCGTCCCCGATTATCTCGTGGTTGCCGACTCAACGCGGGCCCTGTACCTCTCCGCGGCGGTGCGCAACCTGGCGTCCACGGAAGACCTCGACGAGCTCTTGCGCGCCGTGATGCTGCTCACGCGGGAGCGCCACGTGGCGACCGTGACGCTCAGCGCCGACAAGCTGCTGCTAGTGGCGCGATTCGATACCGTCGGCCCGGTGCGGCGCGTCGTCGCGGCGAGTTCGCTGGCGTCGGCCGAGTTCATCGGCAGCGAACAGTTCGGTGTCTTCGTGCTCATTGCGCCGCTGGTGATCCTGCTGAGCGTCATCATGGCGTTTCTGATCACGGGGCGGGCGCTCGCGCCCGTGGGCGAGATCATCGGTGAGGTCTCCGCCATCACCGACGGCCGCTCGCTGCACCGGCGCCTTCCGCAAGCCGAAGGCAATGACGAGCTTGCGCGGCTGTCGGCGACGCTCAACGCGATGATCTCGCGCCTCGAGCAGTCGTTCTCCGGCCTGCGGCGTTTCACGGCGGACGCAAGCCACGAACTCAAGACGCCGCTCACCGTGCTGCGCGCCGACATCGAGCGTGCGATGTCGGCGGCGCCGCGCTCCACCGAGGGCCTCGTCGCCCTCGAGGAGGCGCTGCAGGAGACCGCGCGCATGGCCGACCTCGTGGAATCGCTGCTCACACTTGCCCGCGCCGACGAAGGACGCTTCGACCTGCATCGCGCCCCGGTAGCGCTCGGCGCGCTGATCCTGGATGTCGCCGAGACCGCGCAGATCCTCGGAGAGGAGGCGGGTCTGAAGGTGACCGTGGCGCCGCTCGATCTGGTGACGGTGATGGGCGACGCGCTGCGCCTGCGGCAACTCTTCCTGAACCTCGTGACGAACGCTGTGAAGTACACGGCGCGCGGCGGGCGCGTGGACCTGTCGCTCGTGCACCGTGGGGAGATGGTGGAGTTCGCAGTCAGCGACACCGGGATCGGCATCGCCGGCGCGGACCTCCCGTACGTGTTCGATCGCTTCTGGCGCGCTGATCGCGTGCGCTCGCGGCAGTCGGATCGCGGGGGTGTGGGTTTGGGACTCGCGATTAGCCAGTACATTGCCCACGCACACGGAGGCTCCGTCACCGTGGCGTCGCGGCTCGGGCGCGGCTCCACATTTACCGTGGCGCTCCCGATTGCCGTAGAGGCGCCGCCGACGCCGGACGCTGATGCAGCGCCCGCGGAGCCCGTTAGGGAAGCCTAACTCGCCGTTAAGCGAATCTTAATGTTCGTGTAGTTACTCCCTTCATTTGGCGGGCGTAGAATTTCTTGCACGAACCGCCGTACCAGAGTCACCGTAGCCACCAAACGGGGTGCGTAGTGTTCAATAACCTGCTTGAATCGAAAGCGCAGAAGGACAAGTTCCTGGGCGGGGGCTTCTTCAGCGGCGTGGCGCACGTGCTGCTCATTTGGGGAGCAGTTGTCGCAACGGCCAACGCCGGGCAGAAACTGAAGGAGGCGAAGGACCAGAAGGTCGACTTCGTCGAAGTGAAGAAGGAGAAGCCAAAGGAGCAGCCCAAGGAGCAGCCGAAGGACGTGCAAGTCGCGCCCGTCGTGAAGGGCTTCCAGGTGCTGACGGCGCCCATCAACATCCCGGACGTCATTCCGGAGATTGACCTGTCGAAGTCCGTGACGAATGAAGCGGACTTCTCGGGCAAGGGCGTGCAGGGTGGTGTCGCCAATGGCGTGAAGGGCGGCATCGTTCCGACCGACCAGACGCAGACGTACTTCGAGTTCCAGGTGGAGAAGCCGGTGGTGCAGGCGCCCGGGTCGGCGGCGCCCCGCTATCCGGAGATCCTCAAGTCGGCCGGCGTGGAGGGCGAGGTGCTCGCCCAGTTCGTCGTCGACACCACGGGACGCGCCGAACCCTCGTCGTTCAAGGTCCTCAAGACTTCGCACGAGCTCTTCGCCCTCGCCGTCAAGAACGCCCTCCCCGGGATGCGTTTCCTCTCGGCCGAGGTCGGCGGCAAGAAGGTGAAGCAGCTCGTCCAGCAGCCATTCGTCTTCGCTATCCAAAAGTAGTTCGCCACCACCACTGAACCGAAGGAGCCTTTCTTCATGTCACTGATTCAACTCTGGCAATCGATGGGCATGTTCGCCAAGGGCATCGTCTACACCCTGATGATCATGTCGGTGTGGTCGTTGTCCATCATGGTCCAGAAGTGGTGGTACCTGCGCAGCGCCCAGGCCCAGACGCGCAAGTTCGCCCCGGAGTTCTCGCAGTTCCTCGAGGAAGACAACCTCAACGAGGCGATCAAGCTCGCCGAGGGCTACAAGAAGTCGCACGTCGCCAAGGTGCTGGGCGGCGCCCTCGCCGAAATCAAGCCGCTCATTCAAGACGGCTCGGTGACGGTGTCGGACATCAACTCGGCCGAGCGCGCGGTCGAGCGCGAGATGCTCATGCAGATCGTGCTCATGAAGCGCAGCCTCGCGATGCTCGCGACGACTGGCGCCACGGCGCCGTTCGTGGGCCTTCTCGGCACGACGATGGGCGTGGTGAACGCGTTCCAGGGCATGGCCGCCGGCGGCGGTGGCGGCATCAGCTCGATCGCGGCCGGTATTTCGGAAGCCCTGATCACGACGGCGTTCGGCCTGCTCGTGGCCATCCCGGCGGTGTGGGCGTTCAACTACTTCCAGACCAAGATCGACAACATCACGGCCGAGATGACGTACTCGTCGAAGGAAATGATCGACTACCTCATCAAGGGCGTGTCGGGCGAGTTTGGCCGTTCGCGCTTCACCCGTGAGTTCAACACGGCCGCGCAGAACGCCGGCAAGTCGCCGGTCTGAGCTGACCTGACCATCCATCCATAAGGAGGGACGGCCATGTCGATGGCAGTCAGTGGTGCAAGTGATGTGAAGGCGGAACCGAATGTCACGCCGATGATTGACGTGATGCTCGTTCTCTTGATCATCTTCATGCTCGTCGTGCCGGCCATCAACGCGGGCTTCAACGCAGTGCCGCCGAAGGGCCAGAACCTGAAGCCGCATCCGGAAGAGGATGCGGACCAGGTGCTCGGCATTGACGCGGCAGGCCAGTACTACCTGAACAAGAAGCCGATCAAGAACGAGGACCTGCCAACCCTGCTCAAGGCGATCTATGACGCCCGCACGGAAGACAAGATCCTGTTCCTCAAGGCGCACAACCAGCTCAAGTACGAAAAGGTGATTGACGCCCTCGACGTCGCCGCCCACAACGGGGTGCGCGTCACGGGCATGATCACCGATCAGATTCCTGGTTCACGCTCCCTCATCGAGACGGACAACATGTCGCCTATGAAGCCGAAGGGAGGCAACTAACCATGGCCATGTCTGCTGGGATCAAGCGCGGGTTGAACTCCGAGCCCAACTTGACGCCGATGATCGACGTGCTGCTCGTGCTGCTCGTGATCTTCATGCTCATCATCCCGATGAGCCGGAAGTCGCTGGACGTGCAGTTGCCCGACCCGACGCCGCAGGACAAGGACATGAAGCCGAATCCGGACCAGATCGTGCTTGAAGTCCTGCCCGACGGCAACTTCGCCATCAACCGCGAACCGCATACGAGGGCGGATCTCTACAACCGTCTTAAGGAGTTGTACGATCCGCGACCGGAGAAGATCATCTTCGTGAAGGGCGACCCGAACGTCATCTACCAGGACGTCATCTTCGCGATGGACGCGGCGCGTGGCGCCGGCGTCAAGGTGATCGGTGTTCCGCCGAAGGCGGCTCCGGAAGAGGCGGCGAAGAAGTAGAGGGCACGCGAGAGCTTCATGCGGGTATCAGACGGCGGGCGAACCCATCCGGGGTCGCCCGCCGTACTGCTTTTCAAGGGTTTCAGGTGCCCCGGAAACCCCCCGTGGCGCGAAATTCCGTTATACGTTGTACAGATGGTTCGTCGTTTCTCAGGCCCCCGTTCACCATCTTCGCTCCAGCCGCTTCTGCCGTGACTGCCCCTCGCGCGCGTCGAACGCTTCGCCCGCCGGTTGGGCTCCCCATCCGTGAGGAGGGGAGAGCGCGCAGCGTTGCCGCGTCGATCATCTTGCACGCCCTCATCCTGTTCCTGGTGGTCGGGCCAGTGTGGATGCACGACACGCTCGAGGCGGTGCGCGAGGGGGCGGGTGGCCCTGGACCGGCGGGCGGCGGTGGGGGCGGCAACCGCGGCTCGGGCGGCACGCTGCAGGAACGCGTACGATTCATCCAGGTAGCCCCGCCACCCGCGCCGGTCCAGGTCGATTTGCCGGTGCTCAAGCCCCTCGCGCCTCCGCCGCCTCCGCAGCCAAAGCCCGAGCCGACGCCCACGCCACCCACACAGCCGCAAGCCGAGGCGAAGGATGCGAGCCTCGTGACGGGGACTGGTGGCGGGACAGGCAACGATGGCACAGCAGGCTCGGGGCCGGGATCCGGCGGCGGTGTTGGCTCTGGCATTGGCACCGGACGCGGCTCGGGCATCGGACCCGGCACCGGCGGTGGAAGCGGCAAGATCTACCCGCCGACGCCTACGAATCTGGTGATCCTGCCGATTCCCGTGCCAGCGAAAGTTCGGCCGTATAAGCTGATCGCGTACTTCGACGTGGACGAGCGCGGCAACACGACGCTCATCAGGTTCAATCCATCGAAGGACGCATCGTACAACAAGAAGATCCGCGAGATGCTGCTCGAGTTCCGCTTCCGTCCGGCCGTGCGCGCCGACGGTACGCCCGTGCGCGACACCACGTGGATCTCGGCGGAGGCGCCGTAGCGTCCGGCGGCGCATGCTGGACGACAACAGAACTTGAAGCGTTGACACAGGGCCCCGCTGTCGGCGGGGCCTTCGTCTTGCTCCCATGTGCAAGCTCCCGCGCCAAACATTAGATGCTGACGACGGCCCTCTGGCCCAACTCTAGTCCAGCGCATACCTTACGCGGATTCTGGCGGGTCCACGGTTCTTCAGCGTTTCCCTCGTCTCGAGGCACGGCATGAGCGACCAGACCGCAGGCCACGGTAGCCACGGGCATTCGGAGTTCGTCAAGGCGCTGACGCTCACCGACGCCACCATGCTGGTGGCCGGATCGATGATCGGCTCGGGCATCTTCATCGTCTCGGCCGACATCAGTCGCACCGTGGGCTCGCCCGGTTGGCTGCTGCTCGCGTGGGTCGTCACCGGCATCATTACCGTGCTCGGTGCACTTGCCTTCGGCGAACTCGCCGCGATGTACCCGCGTGCCGGCGGCACCTACACGTTCCTTCGCGAGTCGATGGGTCCACTGATGGGATTCCTCTACGGGTGGACCCTTTTCATTGTCATCCAGACCGGCACCATCGCCGCCGTTGCAGTGGCGTTCGGCAAGTTCCTGGGCGTCCTCTTTCCGGCGGTGAGCGCTGATCGCTGGCTGATGGCGGTGAACATCAAGGCGGGCGGCACCACGCTCGAGCTCGGGCTCTCGTGGCAGCGCGTCGCCGCGCTCATCTCGATTTGGGTACTCACGTGGGTCAACTTGCGCGGCGTGAAGGAAGGCAAGTGGGTGCAGACCGTCCTCACGTTCGTGAAGACCGCGACGCTGGCGGTGCTCATCATCCTCGGCCTGACGATCGGCCGCAACGCGGCGGCGATCACCGCCAACTTCGGAAACGGGAACTTCTTTGCCGGCCGGCCTGACGTCGGCGCGCTCTTCGTCGTCACGTTCGGCTCGGCGCTCGTCGGCTCGCTGTTCGCCGCGGACTCGTGGCATGCGCCGACGTTCGCGGCGGCGGAGGTGCAGAATCCGTCGCGCAACCTGCCGATCGCGCTGCTCACGGGCACGGTGCTCGTGTCGCTGCTGTACGTGCTGGCCAACGTGTCGTATCTGGTCGCTCTGCCGCTGCACGGCGCAGCCGACGGTGCGACGCTGATGGCACGCGGCATTGACCACGCGACGCAGGACCGTGTGGCGACGGCGATGATGGAGAGCATCTTCGGGGCGAACGGCGCCCTGATCATGGCGGGCGCAATCATCGTTTCGACGCTCGGCTGCAACAACGGACTGATCCTCAGCGGTGCGCGCGTGTATTACGCGATGGCGCGCGACGGGTCGTTCTTCGCGCGGGCCGGCGAGTTGAGCGAACACGGCGTGCCGGCCTACGCGCTTGTGCTGCAGTCGGTGTGGACGAGCCTCCTCTGCCTGTCGGGGACGTACAATCAGCTGCTCGACTACGTGATCTTCGCGGCGCTCGTCTTCTACGCGCTGACCACGGTCGGCCTCTTCCTGCTGCGCGTGCAGCGGCCCAATGAGCCGCGACCGTACAAGGCGGTCGGTTATCCGGTGCTGCCTGCGCTGTACGTGCTGTCGGCGGCGGGCGTGGCCGTGACGCTGCTCGTCGCTGACAAGACGCGCGTGCAAGCGTTCTCCGGGCTGCTCATCGTGCTGCTGGGCATCCCAGTGTACGTGTGGTGGCATCGCGGCGCGCGCGCGCCGAAGGCTGGATAGCGCCCCCAACGACGGCGCGCGCCGTCGCGCCGGTTCACCGCCACCTACAACGGTCCTGCCGCAGTCGGGCGCAGCCGTTGCCGCGATCGAGGGAATGAGATGGGATTGTTCGCCCGAAAGCCGATAGCCGCGCTGCTTCCCGACGAGGGCGACCACCAGCCGCACCTACGGCGCGTGCTCGGCACGGGCGACTTGGTGATGCTCTCCATCGGCGCGGTGATCGGCGCGGGCATCTTCAGTTCGATCGGGACCGCGGCCGCGGGACAACTCGCGGCCGACGGCGTGACCGTGGTTCGATACGGCGCCGGCCCGGCGTTGGTGCTGTCGTTCATCCTGCTCGGCCTCGTCTGCGCGCTTGCGGCGCTCTGCTACGCCGAGCTCGCCGCGATGATCCCGCAGGCGGGCAGTGCCTACGCCTACTCGTACGCCACGCTCGGCGAA
>JAHFCU010000067.1 GCA_023249305.1 Gemmatimonadota bacterium | reverse complement strand
TGGCGGACGCGCTTTGCGCCCGCCCCCACGGGCTACCTGCACCTCGGCCACGTCGTCAACGCCATCTATGTGTGGGGGATGGCGCGCGCGCACGACGGTCGCGTGGTGCTGCGCATCGAGGACCACGACCGGTCGCGCTGCCGAGCGGCGTACGAGCAGGCATTGCTCGATGATCTCGACTGGCTCGGGTTTGTACCGGACGAAGGACTCAGCAGCGAATTCCGTGCGGGGGAGAGCTTGCGCCGGCAGAGCGACAGCGAGTGGCGCTATGCCGCGGCGATCACCGCGCTCGAGTTGCGCGGCCTCGTGTACACCTGTCGCTGTTCACGCGGCGACATCGCGACCGTCGTTGAGGATCGGCCCAACGAAGAGATGAAATATCCCGGCACCTGCCGCGATGCGGCGTTGCCTCCGGATGCGTCGCTGCAGCGGCGCGTGAAGTTGAGCGGCGACAGCGAACGGTTCTTTGATTTGCTGCGCGGGCCGCAGGAGCAGGTGCCGGCGGAACAGAGTGGCGACGTGTTGGTGCGCGATCGGCTGGGGCAGTGGACCTATCAGTTCGCCGTGACGGTGGATGATCTCGATCAGCAGATTGACCTCGTCATTCGCGGCGAAGATTTGCTTGAATCCACCGGGCGCCAGCGCGCGCTCGCGCGTATGCTGGGGCGACGGACGCCGCTGCACTTTCTGCATCATCCGTTGGTGCGGCATCCCGACGGTGCGAAGCTGAGCAAGTCGGCGGGCGACACCGGCGTGCGGGAACTTCGTGCGGCGGGAAGCACGCCGGCGGATGTGCTTGGGAAGGCGGCGCATGCTGCGGGGTTGATTGCGGACGAACGTCCGCTCGCGCAGAGCGACGTCGCCTCGCTCTTCGGTCGCGAGTAACAACTCGAACGCGAACGACGAACGGGCGGCAAGCTGCAGCCGGTCATCGTAAGTTGATGATGACCCACACCAACCAGCCAATGCGCCGCTCATACGTACTTGTCATCGCCGCGTGTGCCGCGGCGTGCTCCGCTCCGTCACCGGTCTCACGCGCCGCGCCCGCCGCCACCGCGGCGGTGTACCCCGGCGCCGAATGGGAACGCGTCGCCGACCCAACCGCAGCTGGCTGGTCGCGCACCGGACTCGACAGCGTACGTGCCACGCTCTCGCGGATGGCCACCACCGGGATGATCGTCACCGAACACGGACGCGTCGTCTTCGAGTACGGCGATCTCACGAAACAGAGTTACCTCGCCTCCGTGCGTAAGAGCGTCCTCTCGATGTTGTACGGCATTGAGATCTCGCGCGGCCACGTGGATACCTCCAAGACGCTGGCCCAGCTCGGCATCGACGACCTCGGCGGACTGCTGCCGCGCGAAAAGGAAGCGACCGTGCAGGATCTGCTGAGTGCGAAGTCGGGCGTCTATCATCCCGCTTCGAATACCGGCGACAATCTCGCTGACGCGCCGCCGCGTGGCTCGCAGAAGCATGGCACGTACCAGCTCTACAGCAACTGGGACTTCAACGCCGTCGGCGCCATTTTCGAGCAGCAGACGGGGCGCAACATCTACGACGCGGTCGAAGCAGAGATCGCGCGCCCCATCGGCATGCAGGACTGGCGCCGAGACCTGCAGCGGAAATCAGGAGACACGACTGCATCGAAGTTCCAGGCGTACCACATGTACTTCTCCACCCGCGACATGGCGCGCATCGGCTACCTGATGCTGCGCGGCGGCGCGTGGAACGGCAAACAGATTGTCCCAGCCGACTGGGTGAGGAAGAGCACGAGCGCCGTCACGCCCGTGTCACAGATGCATCCGGCGAGCACACGCCGCGGACGCTTTGGCTACGGCTACCTCTGGTGGCCCATCGATGGCGACTGGAACACCGGGCCGTGGGAAGGCGCATACTCGGGCATCGGAATGTTGGGGCAGTACATCACCGTCATCCCGAAGCTCGACATCGTCATTGCGCACAAGACCGAACCGCGCACCGGCAGCCCTGGCGTGCAGCATTCGGCCTTCTGGGCGCTCGTCGATAAGGTGATCGCCGCGCGTACCGGCGCACTGCCGCAGCCGAAGAAAGCGTCGATTCCGCCCTACGACATCATCGTGCGCAACGGCACCGTGCTCGATGGCACGGGCGCCCCCGGCGTGCACGCCGACGTCGCCATACTCGGCAAACGCATCGTGCGCGTCTCTCCGACGCCGCTCAATGCGGCCGACGCCGAACGCGTGATTGACGCCACGGGACTCATCGTCGCTCCGGGCTTCATCGATCTCCACACGCATCTTGAACCGCTCATGCAACTGCCCGGCGCCGAGAGTCATGTGCGCCAGGGCGTCACGCTCGCGCTCGGCGGTCCGGACGGCGGCGGCCCATGGCCGTTCGGTTCGTATCTCGATTCGGCCGATCGCGCCGGACTCGGGATGAACGTCGCGTACCTCACCGGCCACAATACGATTCGTAAAGAGGTGATGGGTACCGAGAACCGCGCGCCAACGACGGCGGAACTCGCGACGATGCGCAGCATGGTCGCCAAGGCGATGAACGAAGGCGCGTTCGGCTTAAGCACCGGACTGCGCTATGTCCCCGGCTACTACTCCAACGTCGAAGAAGTCATCGCGCTGTCCGAAGAGGCCGCGAAGCGCGGCGGCATCTACACCTCGCATCTGCGCGAGGAAGGCGTCGGCCTGCTCGATGGCGTCGCCGAGGCGCTGGAGATTGGAAGGCGCGCCAAGATCCCCGTGATCCTCACGCATCACAAGGCCATTGGCCGTCAGGCGTGGGGCAAGAGCGTCATCACGCTCGCGATGGTCGATTCCGCGCGAAAGGCCGGCACCGACGTGATGCTCGACCAATATCCGTTCACCGCATCGTTCACCGGACTCGACGTGCTCGTGCCGCCGTGGGCGTTGGCTGGCGGCAACGCGGAACTACGCAAGCGCCTCGCCAACCCCGTGCTGAAGGACAGCATTACGCGCGGCATTATTGACCTCGTGCTCAACGATCGTGGCGGTGGCGACCTCAGCCGGGTGCAGTTCGCGATTGTCACGTGGAACCGGGCGCTGCAGGGCAAGACGCTCGCCGACTGGGCCGCGCAGCGCGGGCTGACGCCCACGCCGGAGAATGCCGTCGGGCTAATTCTTGAGGGCGTACTGAACGGCGGCGCCGGCATGGTCTACCACGTCATCGATGAAGCCGACGTGCGGCGCATCATGGCGCATGCGATGACGATGATCGCGAGCGACGGACGCCTCACTCGGCTCGGCGACGGCGTTCCGCATCCGCGCAACTACGGCACGTTTCCGCGCGTGCTTGGCAAGTATGTGCGCGAGGATCACGTGCTCACGCTCGAACAGGCCGTCAACAAGATGACGGGCATGCCGGCCGCGCGGCTCAACCTGCGTGATCACGGCTGCCTGCGCGCCGGCTGCGTGGCCGACGTCACCATCTTCGATGCGTCGACGGTGCGCGACATGGGCACGTACACCGACCCGCACCACTACCCCGAGGGAATTCCGTGGGTGCTGGTGAATGGCGAGCCGGTGGTGGCCAATGGAGTGTTCACCGCTGCCCGTCCGGGACGCGTGATTCGACGGCCCGTCACGGCGAGAGCCAACGAACCGTAGACGGTCTGCCGTCGATTTCTGGGACAGTATCATACGGCTCTTTCTCTCGCCATCGCGGAGCTTGATCTGTCTACGTGGAGAACACCGTTCCCCAACGAACAAAGACCCAATCGCCGCCTCGTCGCGCGACAACGATCTCGTGTCTTCCCCGTCCAATCTTACTGCGTCCGATCGTCTGTCGAAAAACGTGTCCTAACCAGACCACGGCCGTGTCACCAGTGATTACTGGACGTTCAAGCGTGTACACACTGGCATCGCCAATGAGGCGGCAGGCATTTGTGCAGTCGACATAGGAACGTACCGTGCTCAAGGCCAAACCCATCGCCGAGGCAATGGCGCCTCTTATGGCCTGTGTCCAACTGCTGGCGCCAACACTGTCGATCGTCTCTCGGTCATCGAAGACGGCGCCCTGCCCGACAATCGCGCGCGCGGCGATCGCCGCAGCCATTTCAATTGCCGCGGTATCGCGCGCAGCGGAGGCACGCGAGGGCTGAGCAGAGCGCTTCATGGATGACGGAATCTGAATCCGCTCAATCACATCTCCCTCAAGCACACCATCCGCAATCTCAATGCCCTCGACGATTTCGCCGAACACGGTGTAGTCTCGTCCCAACCGCGGATTGTCCTTGAGGTTCACAAACCACTGCGAGTCCCCGGTGTCGTGACCGCGCGTGCTCATCCCGACGGTGCCGCGCACGTGCGGCACCGTGCCGAGTTCGTCGCGCAGAAAGCGCGGATGGCCCACATACTCGTTGTCGTCGGGGCTCGGGCCCTGAATCACAAAGTCCGGTTCCACGCGATGCCAGGCTCGGCCGTCGTAGTAATGCGACTTCACGAGGGCAACGATGCGCGCGGACATGATGGGCGCCACGTCGCCCCGTAGGCGCACCACAAACGACCCGCCGCCACTCGTCTTCGCCATCACCACGCGCAGGCGAACGTCGGCGCCAAACGCCAGTTGCACGGCGTCGGCGGGCACCACATGCGCAAACGGCGTGCAGTGCGACGCGGTCGCGACGCCGAGCTTGGTTGCGAGTGTCGCCGCAACCTTGGCCAACTCACAATCGAAATCGCTCGCGAGTGCCGCGACATCGGCGGCGATCGAGACATCCGCCACCTCCGACAGCCGAGCCATCACCTCGGTGCGCGCATCGCGCGACGTCTCGCTCGAGTCACGGCGAAGGCGAATTGTCGCAGCCAGCAGTGTGCGGCGCAACTCGGGGCTAGGCCCGATGCCCTTGAGGGCGTGCGCTCCAGCGCGCACGGCCTGATAACCTTTCGCCCCAAGCGCGGCGATGAAGAGCGCATCATCCGCATGCCCCGTGAGCTTGGAGAGCGCGTCGATCGCCGCTTCCTTCACGTTGTCGTTGGCGTCGCGGGCGAGCGTGCGCAGTGCGAGCGTGTCGGCAAGCGCAGCCGCGGCGTGCGCCGCATACACACGCACCCAGTGCGAATCGTTGCGCATGAACGAAGGGAGCGCCGCGAGCGCTTCAGCAGGAACCATACGCGCTAGTGCCACCAGCGCGTGTGCAGCTGGTTGCCAGGCCGCATCACCGCTCGCCCGCGTGGCCTTGCTCACCGCGGGCAGCCACGCGCGCAGTGTGGCCAGAATGTCCGCGTTGCCTGCGCACGTCACGTTCACCAGATCCGCCGCGTGCAAGCGTACGTGCCACGCGCTGTCGTTCAAAGCTGCGGCGAGTGCGGTGCAGTCCACGTTCTTTGGATCGAGCGCCCGATACCGCACGCGCCACGCGGGATCTGCATAGACCGGCGGTGCGGGCACCGCACCCAACGAATCGCGCGAGGCAAAGCGTGCGTCGCGCATACGGGCCATCGCACGACGCGCGATCAACGCCACGCGTGCCTCTCGACTCGCCAGGCCTTCAGCAATCGCGTGGTCGGTCGAATCACGGCGATCCTCGGCTGACAGAAGCCGACCCACAAGCAGGGAATCGGCCCGCGACAGCCCGTGGGCATCGGTCCGGGACACACCCTGGGCCTCAGCCAATTGTGCGGCGCCGGCAACGCCAAGTATCGCCAGAAGAGTGAGGCGTGCGCGTATTTGCATGCAAAGCAATCGATTTGCGGAGCGTGCGACGCGCAAGGACCCTCCCCGTGTCCGGCGAGGAGCTCCCCCGCGTCCTGACGAGGCTCCCCCAGCGAACCGACGGGAAATCGCGTAATTCAATGCGACCGTCCGCGCCGCCCAAGTGGCGCAACTGACCTCTCCCCACCTCCTGTGGCGATCATGATCGTTCTCCGGAAAATTCTCAGCGCCGTTGTCGTCGTCACGTCGTTCGTTTTGTCGGCTGGCGCCCAGCAGGCCAACGGCACCGACGCCAAGCTCACCGCCCTGCGCGAGACGCTCGCCAAGGAGGGCTACATTGAGCCCGTTGCGGACATTGCCAAGCTGGTAACGGCACCGCGTCATCTTGTGGTCACGCTCGGTACGCCGAGTCCAGACCGTAAGTGGTTCCTCAAGGAGCAGACTGAAGGGCTGCCGAGCGTCAAGACGTACGGCAAGCCGCATGTCTATCTTGGCGGACTGCAGGTGGACGTCGCCGCGAATCGTGCCCGCATACTCACGTCGCGCGGCGCGATCGGGTTGCAGCTCGTTGATGCGCGCACGGGAAACACCATGGCGCTCGAAACGCCGAAG
>JAHFCU010000048.1 GCA_023249305.1 Gemmatimonadota bacterium | reverse complement strand
AGACCGAACTCCACGGCGATGCCCGCAGCGCGCAGCGCCTCGGCGCTGTGCGACTTCGCCGCATTTGGGTCGCGAATCGCCGCGACCACGCGTCGGACGCCGGCCGCAACGAGCGCCGTCGAGCAGGGCGGCTGCTGGCCCTGTGCGTTGCACGGTTCGAGCGTGCAGAAGACATCGGCGCCGCGCGCGCGATCGCCGGCCTGCGCGAGTGCGGCGGCCTCGGCGTGCGCTTCGCCGTAGCGTGCGTGGAATCCGGCCCCGACAACAACTCCGTCGCGGATAACAACGGCGCCGACCATTGGGTTCGGCGCCGTTTGCCCCCACCCGCGCGCCGCGAGCGCGAGCGCGCGTCGCATGAACGCGCGCTCGCGGGCACTCCACGCGCCGGCGGCTTCGGTCATCAGAAGCCTGTGCGGAGGCCCACAGAGAAGTAACTGCGGCTTGCCGCGGCGTCGGACCCGAACGTGTTCATCGCCGCCGGCAGGGATCCACCGCTCACGGAGCCGACTTCGCCGACCAGCTTGCCAATGAAGAAGTTGAGGCTGACGCCGGCGTAGATGTTGGTGCGAGTCATCTTGTTGGCGAAGACGGCGCTGGCGCGCTGCGTGCCGACTGGCGCCGCGGCATTCACCGTCACGTCCACGCTCGCGGAGTTGTCATAGCTGTCGTGCCCGAAGCCGCCCTCGAGTCCGAAGATCATGAACGTTTTCGAGGCGCTAAGCCGCCAGCTCGTGGTCTTCAGCGTGAGGTCGTCGAGCTTGAACGAGCCCGGCGCATTCGTCCCGCTGGCACTCACGTTGCTCGTCCCCGACACCGAAATCGTCGGCAAGTTGCGCTTGATGAACGAGAATGAGACGCCAGGGACCACCAGCGACTCCTGCAGCAGGCCGACGCGCGCGCCGAATCCGAACTTCGTGCTGCCGCCAGGCAAGTCGAACTGTGTCTCTCCCCCCGAGCTGTTCGGCTTGGGCAGGTAGGTCAGGCTCAGCAGGAGGTCCACACCGCCGACCTTTGTGACGCCGAGGTTGAATCCCTCATAGATGCCGAGAGCGCCATCGATCGACGCCATCGGCACGAACTGGGCATTGCCCTCGAATGGCGTGGCGTGCGCACCCGTTGTGCTGAACGCGACGTTGTCCACCGTGGGGATCGAGCCTCTCACGGCGCTCGCGCGCATCGCGGCGGCCCAGTGCGGGAAGCCGCCGAGCACTCCGCCCTGCCCCAGCGTCGTGCTGCCACCGGCAAGTGCCGTCGAAATCTGTGGCGTGAGGAAGTTGAAGATGTCCTTCGTCTTCTGGCACGCATCGGCCGTGTACGTACTGCACTGCGCCTGCACCGGACCGCTCAACGCAACAAACGCCACACCCGCCACTATCAGCACATGCCGAGTACGCATCGTCACTTGCCTCCCCTGAGGATGACCTGCCCAGTTCCCCGCACCACCTGCCCCATCAGCCAACTCTCGACTCCTGCGGCGCTCGCGCTCGCGCGCACCGCGGCCGCGCCGCTATCGTCGGTGATGACCACCATGCCGACGCCCATGTTGAACACGCGGAACATCTCGTCGCGCGATACACCCCCCGCCTCAGCGAGCACGCGGAAGACACTGGGCACGGTCCAAGTCGTCGTCTCCACTTCGGCGTTCAGCGTTGGCGGCAGCGACCGGTCGAGATTGCCCGGAAGCCCGCCTCCTGTAATGTGCGCCATGGCGTGGACGGCGCCACGGACCGGTGCGAGCGCCTTGAGATACGACCGATGCACCGCGAGCAGGACATCGGCCGTGGAGCGCGAGTCGCCCGGGAAGTCGTCGTCCGGCGCGAGCTTGAGCCGCTCTGCGACGATGCGCCGCGCGAGCGAGTAGCCGTTTGTGTGCAGGCCACTCGACGCGAGCCCGACGAGCACGTCGCCTTCGCCCACGCGGTCGCACGTGATCACCCGATCCTCTTCCACCCAGCCGACGATGAACCCCGCGAGATCGTAGTCGGGCGGCGTGTACAGCCCGGGCATCTCCGCGGTCTCGCCGCCGATGAGCGCGCAGCCATTCTCGCGGCAGCCGGCCGCGACGCCAGCGACCACGTGCTCCACCACCGCGGGATCGAGCTTTCCGAACGCGACGTAGTCGAGGAAGAAGAGCGGTTCCGCCCCCTGCACCAGGATGTCGTTGACACAATGGTTCACGAGGCAGTGGCCGATGGTGTCGTGCCGTCTGGCTTCGATGGCGAGCTTGATCTTGGTGCCCACGCCGTCCGCGCTCGAGACAAGCAGCGGCGCCTTCGCCCCCGCCGGCACGCGGAACATGCCACCAAATCCGCCGAAGGTGCCGCGCGCGCCAGCCGTGAACGTGCTCTCGACGAGCGACCTGATGCGGTGCTTCGACGCCTCGGCCGCGGCGATGTCCACGCCGGCGCCCGCATAGGTCAGAGCGGAGTCGCTCACGACGTCATGCCTTGATCGAAGGAGACGAGGCGATGGAAGTCGGCCACGCGGCGGTCAATGTCGGCGCGCGTCACCGAGAGCAACCGCGTGATCGAGAACGCCTCAACCACGAACGATCCCATCGCCGATCCGAGGACGACCGCGCGGCGCAGGTTTGCCTCGCTCAGGTCGTTGGTGCGCGCGAGGTAGCCCATGAAGCCGCCGGCGAACGAGTCGCCCGCGCCCGTCGGATCGAAGACGGCCTCGAGCGGATACGCCGGCGCGTAGAATATGGAGTCGCGCGTGAACATGAACGCGCCATGTTCACCCTTCTTGATCAGCACCGTCTTGGGGCCGCGCGCGAGAATCCAGCGCGCCGCCTGCACGAGATTGGCCTGCTCGGTGAGCTGCCGCGCCTCGCCATCGTTCAGCGTGATGAGATCCACGCGCCCGAGGAGGTCGAGCAGGTCGCCGCGGCGCGACTCGATCCAGAAGTTCATCGTGTCGCACGCGACGAACTTCGGCTTTGTCACCTGCTCGAGCACCTGCAGCTGCAGCCGCGGATCAATGTTGGCCAGGAAGACGAACTGCGCCGACTTGAACCCCTCGGGGAGCTTCGGACGAAAATGCGAAAAGACCCCGAGCCGCGTCTCGAGGGTGTCGGCGGAGTTGAGGTCGTGGCGATACCGACCGCGCCAGCGGAACGACTCGCCCTCCGCCTGCTCGAGGCCCGCGAGGTCTACTTGCCGCGCACTCAGCGCCTGGAGCTGTTCGACGGGATAGTCGCTTCCCACGACGCCCACGAGTTGCACGGGCGTCTGATGGCTGGCCGAGGCGGAGAAATACGTGGCTGAGCCACCCAAGACATCCTCGGCCTTGCCGAAGGGAGTTTCCACGGAATCCAGCGCGACGGAGCCGACGACTAGAAGAGACATGACGGGCGGGTGCGGGGTGCGAGGGCTTGGTGTAGGGGGACGAGTGGAGGGACGAGGAACGAGGAGCGCTACATGCGCTCTGGTGCGGAGATGCCGAGCAGGTTCAAGCCATTCGCGAGCACTTGGCGCGCCGCCTTTGCCAGCGCGAGGCGCGCGCGGAGAATCGCTTCTGGTTCGCCAAGCACGTGGTGCTTGTGATACCACAGATGCACCTGGCGCGCCGTCTCCAGCAAGTACACAGCGACGCGATGCGGCTCGAGCGCCTCGGCGGCGCCGGCCACTAAGCGTGGATAGTCGAGCAGCGACGCCACGAGGTCGCGTTCCGCTTCCTCGGCGAGCGCGTCCCACTGCACGCCGTCGCCGGTGATCGTCGCCGTGTCAATCTCGCCCACGCGAAAGATGCCGCTGAGACGCGCGTGCGCCATCTGGATGTAGTAGACCGGATTTTCCTCTGACTGTGAGCGGGCGAGGTCCACGTCGAAGACCAGCTGGCTGTCGCCCTTGCGCATCAGGAAGAAGTAGCGCACCGCATCGCGGCCGACTTCGTCAATCAAGTCGCGCACCGTCACGTAACTGCCGGCGCGCTTGGAGATCTTCACCTCCTCGCCGCCGCGCATCACGGTGACCATCTGGTGCAGCACGTAGCCGGGATAGCCCTTGGGCACGCCGATTTCGAGCGCCTGCAGGCCCGCACGCACGCGGGCGGTAGTGCCGTGGTGATCGGAGCCTTGCACATTGATGGCGCGCGTGAAGCCGCGCTGCCACTTGGTGACGTGGTACGCGACGTCGGGCACGAAGTACGTGTACGTGCCGTCGCGCTTGCGCATCACGCGATCCTTGTCGTCAGCGAAATCGGTGGTGCGCAACCAGAGCGCTCCGTCTTCGTCAAACGTGTGACCGGCTTTCTTCAGCATGCGCACCGTCTCGTCCACGCGCCCGTCGGTGTAGAGCGACGACTCGAGGTAGTAGACGTCGAACTGCACGCCGAACGCCTTGAGGTCGAGATCCTGCTCGGCGCGCAGCGCGGCCACAGCGAATCGGCGCATTGCCTCAAACAGGCCCGCGTCGGCCGGGCGCTCACCTGCGGCGATGGCTTCGGCGCCAGCGAGGAGAGCGGGGTGCGGGGGTGTCCCGCTCTCAGACAGAAACCGCTCGGCGATTTCCTTGATGTAATCGCCGTTGTAGCCGCCGTCGGGGATCGCCGCCTCGATGCCCGACGCCTGCGCGACGCGCACCCAGAATGACTTGGCGAGGTTCTCGATCTGCACGCCGGCGTCGTTATAGTAGAACTCTCGGCTGACTGAGTAACCGGCACTCTCGAGCAGCGCGCTGATGGCGTCACCCAGCGCCGCTTGACGCCCGTGCCCAACGTGCAGTGGGCCGGTCGGATTCGCAGAAACGAACTCGACGTTGACCCGCTCGTTCTGCCCGACGTTTGAACGGCCGAAGGCCGCGCCTTGGGCGAGGATATCAGCGAGCCCGCCCGCACGGGCGCCGGCGGCCAATCGGAAGTTGATGAAGCCCGGGCCTGCGATCTCAGTGGATGCGACGCCCGCAGCGGCGAGATCCAGTTTCGCAACCAACGCTTCCGCAATCTCGCGCGGCTTTTTGCCGAGCGGCTTCGCCAGCGTCATTGCCAGATTGGAAGCCCAGTCGCCATGCGCCGGATCGCGCGGCCGCTCAAGCGCGGCTGTCGTGCCCTCCGGCGCGCCGATGGCCGCGGCCGCGCGAGCAAGCTCCGTGCGCAGAAGCTCGTCCGGCGTCATTCGCCGCCCTTGGTGGGCGTGACCGTGCCAGGGCTCGCCGGCTTCGCAGCCGACGACTTCGCGTCCGACGACTTCGCGTCCGACGACTTCGCGGGAGTGGCCTTCGACGGGTCAACTGAAGACGTGACGTCCGGGTTCTTTTCGCTCTTCGCGGCAGCCTTCTTTCCGTCCTTGCCATAGTCCGTGATGTAGAACCCGGACCCCTTGAACAGCAGGCCGCCGCCCGCGGATAGCTTGCGCTCACCGCGCTCGCCGCAGGTGGGACAGGGCAACTCGGACTTGGCCGCGCTGATCTTCAGGAAGAATTCCTCAAAATCGTGGCCGTTCGTGCAACGATACTCGTACGTGGGCATGGCGATGAGGGGGGCTAAGATGCGGTAGCCACTTAGTTTATCACTGCGACTGTGGATATGGAATCCGGATGCCGTTAATATGATTGCATTCGGCGACCACGATCGGCGACCACGATCGGCGACGGCGATCAGCGACGCGGCAGCGCCTACCGGTCCATGCGCGCCTTGAGACGAGCGAGCGCCTGATCGATGTGCGACGGCGTCAGGGTGTCGGCAATGCGCGCTAGTTTTTCGGCTTCCTTCCACGCGAACTCAAGGTCGAGCAGCTCACCGGCAAGGAGTTCACGCTCGCGTTGTTCCTGCAGCGCCATCTCAAGGGCAATCGTGCGCCAGCCGTAACTCTTGAGCGGCTTATCCACGAGACTCGTCCGGCTCCACTCGTCCATCAGCCCCGTCGAGAGATCGGCGACGTGCCGGTCGGCGACGCGTTCCAACATGTCCACGGCGATGCGCTCGTCTTCCTTGCGACCGCCTGACCGATTCACCTTCGCGAGCAACTTCGCAAGCACGCGCGGCGACTGGTCGGTGTCGTAGCGCACGGTCTCGCGGCCGACGATCGGCACCGTCACGAGGAATCCGCCGGCCGGCGCGATGCCGAGCTTCCCTTTCAACGCATGCTTCGTCTCGACGCGCGGCGCGACGATCGGCTTCTTGTCGCGGCCCAGCAGTTCAGGAATGGTGCGATTGAGCACCCCCGGATGCACGAGGCGTTCCGTCGGCGGCGGCAGCACCAGTCGTGTTGCCCGCTCGTACGCCCCCTTCACCGCGTTCCAGGCCCAGTTGCCGCCGACGATTCCCATGCCGGCTGTCTTCACGCCGATGTAGAGTCCAGCAGTGGCAATTACACCGCCCGCGAAGAGCCACCGATACTTTCGCCGCCGCGCGGCCAACTGCGCGCCGAACCGCCAGGCCGCCATCTCTGGGCGCAACGCCGCACCGACACGCACCAGTTCGAGTCCGCTGTCGAGGCGTGCGAGCCCGATGTTGTCGGTGCTCATGCGCCGCCGCGTCTGCTCGTACAGCCGCTCGCACGCGTCCATCGCGTCCCACCGCTCCTCGAGCGGCGACAGGTTCCAGCGCTTGCACGACGGACAGATCACCCAGAAGCGGCCGTTGGCGGAGTCAAATGCGAGTCGCTGTCCGACCGGAAAGCTCTCGATGACCTCGTTGGTGCCGAGGTGGGTGTGGCAGAAGAGGCAAGACGAGTACACAGCGATTCAGGATATGGAATCCGGATTCCGATCGAGGATTGTAATTCAGAATTGCGATCGGCAATGGACGACGCGCACGCGAGCCCGTCTCATTGCCATGGAGAACGTGAATCGAAATCGCGAATCGAGGTCAGCGATCGCAATCCGGATTCATCATCCGCAGTCACTACGCGTATCGTCCCCACACGCGTTCCAGCGCGCCACTGATCTCTCCCACCGACGCACGAGCCCTGACCGCGTCAATGATCAGCGGCATCAGCCGCCACTCACCCGCGCGCGCCGCCGCCGCCTCGAGCGCCTGCACGCGCGCGGTCGCGGCCGCACCATCACGCGACCGTTTCACCGCGGCTAGCCGCGCGCACTGCTCGGCCGCGAGCTGCGTGAAATCAGGTGCCGGAATCACGGGTGGCTCGGCGCCGTCATCGAACCTGTTCACGCCGACCACAACCGTCTGTCCCGACTCGACGCTGAGTTGGTAGGCGTACGCGCTCTTGCCGATCTCCTCCTGCATGAAGCGCGCCTCGATCGCGGGCACCGCGCCACCAAGCGCCTCGACCTTGCCGAGTAGATCCAGTGCACGCGACTCCAGTTCGTTGGTGAGCGATTCGACGTAGTACGATCCCGCCAGCGGATCCACCGTCTGCGCGACACCGCTCTCGTATGCCACGATCTGTTGCGTACGCAGCGCGAGCGTGGCCGCTTCCGCCGTCGGGAGCGCGAGCGCCTCGTCGTAGCTGTTGGTGTGCAGCGACTGCGTGCCGCCAAGCGTCGCCGCGAGCGTCTGCACGGCGACGCGCACCACGTTGTTCAGCGGCTGCTGGGCAGTGAGCGTCACGCCGCCCGTTTGCGTGTGGAAGCGCATGCGGCACGATGCGTCGCTGGCAGCGAACCGTTCGCGCATCAAACGCGCCCAGAGCCGCCGAGCCGCGCGGAACTTGGCCACTTCCTCGAACAGATCGTTGTGGCACGCGAAGAAGAACGACAGCCGTGGCGCGAAGCTGTCAACGGTGAGCCCGGCGGCCACCGCGGCCTGCACGTACGCGAGGGCATTGGCGAACGTGAACGCGATTTCCTGGACCGCCGTGGCGCCCGCCTCCCGCATGTGGTAGCCGGAGATGGAGATCGGATTCCACTGCGGCATCTCCATGGCGCAGAAGCGAAACGTCTCGGCGATCAGCGCGAGCGACGGCGCTGGCGGATACACATACGTGCCGCGGGCGACGTACTCCTTCAGGATGTCGTTCTGGACTGTCCCCGACAGTGCCGCGCGCGACAGGCCCCGCTCTTCCGCCACCACGACGTACATCGCCAGCAGCGTGGACGCCGTGGCGTTGATCGTCATGGACGTGCTGACCTTGTCGAGCGGCAAGTCGGCCAGCAGGAGGTGCATGTCCTCGACCGTGTCGATCGCGACGCCCACGCGGCCCACCTCGCCCAGCGCGCGCGCGTCGTCACTATCAATGCCCATCTGCGTCGGCAGGTCGAACGCCACCGACAGACCCGTCTGCCCCGCGTCCAGCAGCAGCTTGAACCGCCGGTTGGTTTCGACGGCGGTGCCGAAGCCCGCATACTGCCGCAACGTCCACAGCCGGCCGCGGTACATCGTCGGCTGCACGCCGCGCGTGAACGGGAATTCCCCGGGAGTGCCGAGCGCCTCGGCGGCGCCGGCGGGCACGTCGGAAGGGCCGTAGACCGTCGAGATCGGAATACCCGACGGTGAATGACCGTTGGCCATCTAGCGGTCCGTCTCGAGCATGCGCGTGGCCATTTCGACTTCGTTCTTGCTGCCGATGTACAACGGGGCGCGCTCGTGCAGTTCCGTGGGCACGACCTCCATCAGCCGCTGGCGGCCGTTGATGGCCGCGCCGCCTGCTTGCTCGCAGATGAAGGCGAGCGGGTTGCCCTCGTACAGAAGGCGCAGCTTCCCGTTTGGCGTCTTCGTGTTTGCGGGGTACGCGAAGATCCCGCCGCCAAGGAGATTGCGGTGGAAATCGGCAACGAGCGACCCGACGTAGCGCACGTTCATCGGGTCGTGCTGTGTGTCGAGCCCGCGGTAGCGGCGCATGAGGGCGCGCACCGGCTCGCTCCAGTAACGCTCGTAGGCGTCATTGACGGAGAGGTACTTGCCCGCGTTTGGGGTGCGAATGTCGGGGTGCGAGAGTAGAAACTCGCCGATGGACGGATCGAGCGTGAAGCCGTGCGCGCCGCGTCCGGTCGTGTAGACCATCATCGTGCTCGAGCCGTAGATGACGTATCCCGCCGCCACCTGCTTCACGCCGGACTGCAGCATGTCCTTCAGCTTGCCGTGACCCGTCCCCGGCGTCACACGCCGCATGACGGAGAAGATCGTCCCGACCGGCACGTTGACGTCAATGTTCGACGAGCCGTCGAGCGGATCGAAGAGGAGTACGTACTTGCCGCACTTGAACTGCGGGGGAATCGCGATGATTCCCTCCTCCTCCTCCGACGCCATCGCGCACAGGCGGCCGCCGTGGTCCATCGCCTTCGTGATGATCGCGTTGGCGATGACGTCGAGCTTCTGCTGATGCTCGCCCTGCACGTTGTCCGATCCCGCGGCGCCGAGGATGTCAATAAGTCCGGCGCGGCGCACCTTGCTGCTGATCATCTTGGCGGCGACCGCCAAGTCGTACAGGATGCCCGAAAGCTCGCCCGTGGCCTCGGGGAACTTGGCCTCCTGCTCGATGATGAATCGGTCAATGGTGACGATCGAGGTGTCGGAATGCGCGATCACGGACGGCCCCTCATGGAGTGACGGCTGAAAGCTCGCGTGCGCTCAGCGCAGGCGCCAGCGGACGCCAGCGGTCTCGAGCGTCCACCCGGCGCCATCGCTGCGCGCGACGATGGACCCCAGCTGGTCGGTGCGCAGGACCGTGGCGCCCGCCTCCGTGAGCCGGCGCATCACGGCCGGCGCGGGATGACCATAGACGTTTCGCATCGCCACCGAGACCAGCGCCGCGCGCGGCGCCACGGCGGCGAGGAACGCTTCGGACGTGCCCGTATGGCTGCCGTGGTGCGACACCTTGAGCAGGTCGGAGCGCAACAACGCGGGGGCGCGATCGAGCATCCAGCCCTCTTCCGCCGCGTCCGCATCTCCGGTGAAGAGCATCGTGGCGCCGCCGTATTCGAGCCTCACCACCACGCAGGCCGAGTTGGGATTCTGCTGCGCCGCGGTCCATGCAGAGTCGGGGGCCAGCACACGGAAGTTGACGCCGTCCACGTCGATCACCTCTCCCGCACGCGCACGCCGCCATGCCACACCGACGCGCTGTGCGGCGACGAGCGCACGCTGGTACGTCTCGGTTGCCGACGCGAACGCGGGCTCTAGCATGGCAGGCGGCCGCATGGACGTGAGTACGGTCGCCGCGCCGCCGGCGTGATCGGCATCGGGGTGCGACACCACGAGCATGGCCAGCGCGCCGCCGCGAGCGCGCAGATAGGGCACCACGGTGGTCCGTCCCATGTCGCGCTTTTCATCGCCACGCCCGGCATCGAAGAGCACCCAGCGACCGCGCGGTGTGCGCACCGCAATCGCGTCGCCCTGCCCCACGTCAATCATGTGCACCTCGAGTAGTCCATTGCCCGGAGCCGGCGCGAACGCCGCCGTCGCGACTGACGCGAGCGCCAGAAGCACCGATCGTTCCCAGAAGTGACTGACGCACGCCGCGAGCACGGTAACGCAGGCGACGCCGAGCGCGACGGCGGTGAGCAACGACGGGGATGCATGCAACGTCGCCCACGGCAGCGACGCACCGGCGTAGGCGACAAAATCGAAGGCGCGCACCATGGGCACCGACGCCGCCGCGACGAGCGAGGCGGCAGCCGGCAACCACGCGAGCGAGAGCCCGAGGAAGAGCGTGGGCTGGAGCACGGCAATCACCGGCCCCGCGGCGATGTTGGCAAACGGCGCCACGAGACTCACGCGTCCAAAATGCCAGGCCACGAGCGGTGCCGTAGCGAACGACGCGACCACGCTGACCACGAGCTCACCGACAATCTTGCGCCGCCACCCATCGAGCCCGCTCGGCAGCACGCGCTCGGCCACCACGCGCCCCGCGATGAGCGCGGCGAATCCACTGACGCTGAGCTGCCAACCGAGGTCCACCGCCGTGCGCGGTTGGTACAGCAGCGGCACGCCCCCGCCCCACGCCAGCGCCGCCCAGGGCGACGTGTTACGCTGCAGCGCGAACGACACGGCCTGCGCGCCGATCATCACGGCGCTCCGCACGGCGGGCGGCGGCGCTCCGATCAGGAGCACGTACAGCACGACGAGCGTGAGTCCGGCCCAGCGCGCGGCCACCGCGGGCAGCCGAGCCGCCTGCAGCAGCAGAAGCATCGCCCCCGACACGATGGCGACGTGCAGCCCCGAGATGGAGAGCATGTGCACGATGCCCGCCGCAGCGTAGCGGTCACGTACCTCGGGATCGAGGTCCTTCGTGTCGGCGATCAGCAAGGCGCGGACGAGTCCGGCGTCGCGCGTGAAGTAATGGTCAATGGCTTCGCCGGCGCGATCACGCCACGGGGCAAGCACGGCGGGCGGCTCGTACCGCGCGCGGCACCGAAACGGCAGGCGTTCGCGCGCCATGCATTCGCGATCGTCGCGCGCGGCGCTGCCGCCGACGCCAACGCCGATGGCCGCGACGAGCAGCACCGCGCCGACCATGGGGCGTCTCGCGACGAGCAACGCCGCGGCGGCGAACGCGAGCGCAGCGCCGACTCCCGCCGCGACGGGGAGTGCGTCGGTGGAGAGGCCGGCGATCAGGCCCGCGGCATACGCCGCGACCGCCCAGGCGATGAGAGGAACGGGCGACGCTCGTGTGGGGTTGCCGCAGACTGCGGAGCGGCAAGCGCGGCGACGTTACCGTTCGAGCGCGTCACCCAGCGAACGGCCTCACCTCACACGCTGCGATGCCGCAGCGGCCATCTTGAGTCGTGGTGGATAGCGGCGATCAGCTCGACACAGGGAGCGGCGTGCGCTCGCGCACGATCTGCCCCGTGAACGTCGAGCCCGTCGTGCCGGTGAGCTCGACGTGGTGGTACTGCCCGATCATCCGCTTGTCGCCCGGGATCAGCACCGTCCGGAACTCGCGTGAGCGCGCCTGCATCAGTTCGCCCTTGCGCGCCTCCTTCTCCACCAGCACCTCGCACCGTTCGCCGACGCGGCGGAAGTTCCGGTCGCGGGCAATGCCGCGCACGGTCTTGAGCAGCTCATCGAAGCGCGCGTCCACCAGGTCACCGGGCACGGTCATCTCCGCGGGGAGCCGCGTCGCCGGTGTCCCTTCGCGCGCAGAGAACTTGAACATGAACGCGTCGTCGAATCCGACCTCGCGCACCGCGCTGAGCGTCTCACGAAAGTCCTCATCCGTCTCGCCGGGAAAGCCGACGATGATGTCCGTGGTCAGGCCGAGTCCCGGAATCGCCACCCGGAGCCGCGCGACGCAATCCAGGTATTCCTCCCGCGAGTACCGGCGCAGCATTCGTCTAAGCGTGCGGCTCGACCCGCTCTGCATCGGCAGGTGTACGTGTTCGCAGACCGCGTCCACGTCGGCCATCGCACCGATCACGCCATCGCTGAAGTCGTTAGGATGCGGGCTCGTGAACCGCAGGCGGCGCAGGCCCGGCACCGCGCCCACCGCGCGCAGCAAGTCGGCGAAGCCGCGCGCGCCGTCGTGGTACGAGTTCACCGTCTGACCGAGCAGCACCACCTCGGTGAGCCCCTCGGCCACGACGCGCTGGGTTTCGCGCACCACGTCTTCGAGCCGTCGGCTCCGCTCGCTGCCGCGCGTGAACGGGACAATGCAGTACGTGCAGCGATAGTCGCAGCCGCGTTGGACCGGGATCCAGGCCTTCACGCCATCGAAGCGGCTCGCCTGCACGTCCTCGTAGTGCTCCTCGAGGTCGAAGTCGGTGGCGATCATCCGCTCGCCCTTGCGCGCGCCCTCGATGAGCAGGGGGAGCGCGCGGTAGCCGTCCGGCCCGATGACTAGCGACACGCGCGAGTCACTATCGAGCAGGCGCGGTCCGAGTCGCTGGGCCATGCAGCCCGTGACGCCGAGCACGGCGTCCGGCTTCAGAAAGCGGCGCAGCTCCGTCAGCCGCCCAATCACGCGTGTCTCGGCGTGCTCGCGAATGGCGCAGGTATTGAGCAGCACCACATCGGCGGCCTCCGGCGACTGCACGGCGGCGTAGCCTTCGGCCGCCAGCTTGCCGAGCATCAACTCGGAGTCGCTGACGTTCATCTGGCAGCCGTACGTTTCGATGAAGACGGTCGGCTGACTCATCACTCGGCCTTGGGCTCGACGGGCAGCTGGATGTAGAACGTGCTCCCCTCCGCCTGCTTCGAGCGCACCCAGATGCGGCCCCCGTGCGCCTCAACGGCAAGGCGGCAGAAGGCCAGGCCGAGCCCCGAGCTGCGCGTCTTCGGCGCGTTGGGCGCGCGCACCTGCTCGAACTTGCGGAAGATCACTTCTTGGAACTCGGCCGGAATGCCGGGGCCATTGTCGGTCACCGTGAACAAGATCCCCTGCGGATCACGCATCCCGGCAAGCTCCACGTGCACCGCCGTGGCCGAATGCGAGAGCGCGTTCTGCACGAGGTTTGAGAAGACGCGCCGCAACAGCGCCTTGTCCGCGCTGAAGACGGGCGCATCATCCGCCGCCTCATAGGCCATCGTTGCGCCCTCGGCGGTGAATCGCGCGTTCCAGTCGATCACGAGCTCCGAGAGGAACGCCGCCGGCGCGATCGGCTCGGGAGAGATGGCGATGCGCGTCTCCTCGACGCGCGCCACTTCGAGCAAATCCTGGATGAGCCCCAGCAGATCCTCGGACTTCCCTTCCGCCTCCGACACGGCCTTGTACTGCCGTTCGGACATCGGCCCGTAGTCGCCCTCGCGCAGCATCTCGAGCGTGGCCAGCACGCTCGTGAGCGGCGTCTTGAGGTCGTGCACGATCATCTTCATCAGATCGTCGCGCACTTTCGTGAGCTCGCGCAATGTGCGATAGCTCTGCTCGAGCGCGTCAGTGGCGCTCTTGAGCTTGAGGAGCGATCGCACGCGCGCGCCGAGCACGAGGCGGTTGTGCGGTTTGAGCAGGAAGTCGTCGCCGCCCGCCTCGATGGCCTTCACGCGATCGGCGGTGTCGTTGAGCGCGGTGACGAAGATGACGGGAATGCGCGCCGTGCGCGGGTCGCGCTTGAGCCGGCGGCAGACTTCAAAGCCCGTGTCGTGGTCGTCTACGCCGAGCTCGCCGCCGGGCATGGACACGTCGAGAATGCAGAGGTCGGGGTGATGCTCGAAGCACGCCGCGAGCGCGCTGGGCCCGTCGTGGGCCGCGACGGTTCGGACCCCAAGTGCGGCGAGCTGGTCGGCTAGCAGCTCGGCGTTGGCGTCCACGTCGTCGGCGACGAGCACCAGCGGGGGGAGCTCTACGTTGGCCGGCGGCATGGCGCTACGGCCGGACGGTGAGCCCGACGCTGAGGATCGTCCCCGTTTCGCGCAGTCCGCCGCCCTTCCGGGCCGACCGCTGCAGCGAGACGTCGAACGACGCCCAGCCGCGCGCGAAGGTCGAACCGGCGCCGAAGGCGAGGGTCTGCTCCGACACGGCATGGCCGTTCCAGCCGAAGGGCAGGTCGCGCGAGCGCGCGCCAAGCCGCACCTGCGTGACGGCACCCTGAAACTTCGGCCCTGCGATGTCGGCACCCACCGCCAGCTCAGTGACGTCGCGCGCATTCAACGCCGCCGTGCCGAGCGACTGCATGCGCGACCATTGCTCGTGCGCGACGCGGACGGCGAGCTGCGAGCCCGGAATGCCGTCGTAGGTCAGCGACGCGCCGAAGCGATTCGGTGCGTTGGCGTGCGTGGCCAGCGAGTCATCGAGTCGCGTTCGCATCGTGCCGCCGAGGCGCAGGGAGCCAGCAGCATACCAGTGCTCCAGCACGCGCGACACGACGCCGGCTGATACGGCGGACCCGGCATAGGACAGATTCGTGAACTGCGAGAGCGTGCCGAACGTCGTGCTGTCGGCAAACAGCCGCTCCAGCCGCATGCGATTGCCGCCGGTGAAGGCGTGGAACGCTACGCCCACCTGCAAGCGCTCACTGAACGTCCAGGCATAGGCGATGCGCGCGTCATTGATGGCACCGCGCACGGAAGTCGAGACGGTGGACGGCACGCGATCGACGCCAACCTGCACGGTGTCACTATACGACGCATCCCACGTCCGATCGAGCAGCGTAGCGAACGACGCGGCAATGAAGCCGCGCGTACCCGCCTTGGCGCCGAAGGTGATGACCGGAAAGCGGACCGTCTTCGTACTCACGCCGCGGCCGCCGACAATGACGTGGCGGAACTCCGGATCGATCTGGAACGAGAAGACCGACCGCCCTCCAGCCGGGAGCGCCCCGGGATTGATGGGCGAACTCGGATCGGTTTCGGCGAGCGCGCTCGCCGTCCCCGCAGCCCGCGCGCTAATCTGCCCCGTCGGGTAGCCGAAGCCCTGCAGGCTCAGCGACCCTTGCGCGGCAAGTGGTGCGGCGACGCACGAGGCCACGAGGGCCGTGATCAGGCAGGGGCGCATCACGGCACTCCGTAGGTCACGCGGGGGATGTAGCTCACGCGCAGCCGCGGACGCACTGCCGCTGGTGAGCGAGAGCCGAAGAACCGCACCTCGGCGCCGTGCAGCCCCTCCTCACGCTGCATGAGCACAACGGCACGCTGGGGCCCCAAGGTCGAGGTCCCCGCCGACTTCCAGACGCGCAGCAGCGCGTTCATCTCCAAGACGCGCACGCCGGTGTCAGCCGGCGCCACGTGAATCGAGTCCGAGACGAACAGGCCCTCGGGCGCGAACAGATCTGCCGCACGATACAGCTCTCCGACGAAGTTCGTCGCTGCCACTGCCTCGCCGACCACGGTGAGCGAATCGCTCTGATCGAAGCCGCGCTGCGGCGCCTGCGTGAGTTGAAGCGTCGCGCGCACGATGGTGGTGGAATCGAGCAGCCACTGTGGTACGTCGAAGCGCAGGTACGCGCGGCGGGCCGGGAGGCCGCCCGTGGAGATGAGCGTCGAGCCCGCGGGCGGCAGTCCGTTGCGCGCCACGATCGCGTAGTCGCGATAGTCGTTCGCCACCGACGGCGGCTGTACGGGCGTCTTGGAATACGGCGTCACCACGATCTGCTTCACCGTGGTGTCCGGCCACACGTAGTAACGGATTTCCGGCGACAGCCCCGTCTCGGTCGTGTGGACACGCAGCGACACCGAACCGCTGCTGACGAGCCGCAGTCCGAAGCGCACGTTGGACCCGGTGTTCATCTTGTTCATCAGCCAGCTGCTCGACAGCGGGAGGACGATCGAGTCGGTGATTTCGGCGCGGGTGAGCGTCTTGCTCGTCACGAGGCGAGCAGGCGTGAACAGCGAAAGCACAGCGGCGTTGTTCGCATCGTCCGCGGTCGTGTCCACATCGTACACCTCGAACCGCACGGACGCCGGCAGGCGGCTCTGCGTGAGGTTGAGGCGCAGGCGGAGTATCACCGTGTCCGCATTCGTCACCGGCCGCACGCTGTCGCCCGGCGGTGCAAAGATCGTCGTCAGCGAATCGAAGCGGACCACGCCGCGCACATCGAGCGTGTCGCCGCGCGACGCGAGCGGGATGCCATTCTCCGTGCCGATCGACGGATACCCGACGATCGTCGTGTCGAACGCCAGCACCGGCGAGAACGTGGTGTCCTTGATGGGCACCGACAGCCCCGGACACAACGACGGGCAGGCGCTGCCCGCATCGAGCTGCTCATTGCAGGCGCCAAGCGCCGTCGCGCTACCCGCCACGACGACCGCCAGCAACGCACGACGAAGGAAGAGTCTGGTCATGCGTCCCGCAGCGAGGAGGGCTCAAAGGCGTACGGCAAGAGGTCGGCGAGCGGCCACTCGGCCTCCGCCCCGCCGCGCGTCACGCTCAGCACGACGCACCCGGGAGCGAACTCGTGCAGCACCTGGCGACACATGCCGCAGGGCGGCGTCGGCGTGCTCGCCTCGGTGGCCACCACCACGTGCGTGAAGGCGCGCAGGCCGCGCACCACGGCCGCGCCCACGGCCGCGCGCTCGGCGCAGGTGCCGGCTGGATACGCAGCGTTCTCGACGTTGCAACCCGTCACGATCTGCCCGTCCGTCGTCAGCAACGCCGCCCCGACTCGAAACTTCGAGTACGGCGCGTAGGCGTTGTCCATCGCAGCAAAGGCGGCCGCGCGCAGCGCGGCGAGTGTCGAGGCGTCAGCCATCAGCCAAGAATCAACGGGAGAAACGAGGCGCCCCGCCCGCGGAACGCGAGCCCCATCCACTCGGCCACCGTGGCGCCGAGATCGGAGAAGGTGGGCCGCAGGCCGATCGCCACCGGGCGCACCCGCGGACCGAACACGAGCACGGGGACGTTTTCCCGGGCGTGGTCGGTGGAGGGCGTGGTTGGATCGTTGCCGTGGTCAGCGGTCACAAACAGCAGGTCGTCCTCGCGAAGGGCGTGCGTCAGGTCTGGAAGCGCGGCGTCGAACTCCCGCAACGCTCCATAGAACCCCGGAGCGTCGTTTCGGTGCCCGAATGCCTGGTCGAAATCTACAAGGTTGGCGAAGCAGAACCCATTGCCCCCAGCCAGCCAATCGCGGATTCGGGTGATCCCCTCGGCGTTGGATGCCGTGTGCCCTCCGTCCAAGCCACGACGGGCGAAGAGGTCGTCCACCTTTCCCACCCCCGTCCGCGCAATTCCCGCGGCCGCCAGGACGTCGAGCAGGGTCTCATGCGGCGACGGCACCGAGAAGTCGCGCCGATTCTTCGTGCGTTGCCATGCGCCATCGGTTCCCACAAACGGGCGGGCGATGACGCGCGACAAATTGTGCGGCGGCACCAGCATGTCGCGGGCGACTAAGCACGCGGCGTGGAGTTCGGCGAGTGGCACCACGTCTTCGTGTGCCGCCACTTGGAAGACGGAGTCGGCCGAGGTGTAGACGATCCACGCCCCCGTGCGCGCATGCTCCGCGCCGTACAGGTCGAGGATGGCCGTGCCGCTGCCCACCACATTGCCGATACACGCACGACCGGTGCGGCGCGAGAACTCATCGAGCAGCGGCTGGGGGAAGCCCCGCGGATACGTGGGGAACGGCGTGTCGAGATGCACGCCCGCGAGTTCCCAGTGGCCCGTCGTGCTGTCCTTTCCCTTTGAAGCCGGACAGAGCACGCCGTGCGCGGCCGTCGGATGCGGATCGGGCCGCAGACCGGCGATGGGCGCGAGGTTGCCGAGGCCGGCGTGCTCCAGGTGAGGGAGGTCGAATCCGCCGACGGCGCGTGCGGTGTTGGCCAGCGTGTGCGAGCCCTCGTCGCCGTACTCGTCGGCGTCGGCCGCCTCGCCGATCCCCACGCCGTCGAGCACCAGGATGCACGCGCGTGGACTCACGCGACCGCCTCGTGATAGATCCGTGGCAGCCGCTGGCGCAGGCCCGTGAGCACCTCGTACGGCGACATGAAGTCGGCGACGACCGCGACCTCTTCCACCGTGATCACCTCACCGCCATGCCGGCCAATCAGCGTGACCAAATCGCCGACGCGGCACGGCAAGTCCGTGACGTCAATCATCGTCATGTCCATCGTGACGACGCCGGCGACGGTGGTCCGTTGTCCATGGAGAAGCGCAGGGCCGCGATTGCCGAGCGCGCGGCGATAGCCGTCGGCGTAGCCGATACCGAGCGTGGCGACGCGCCGAGAACCAACGGACCGCCACGTCGCGGAATAGCTCACGGTGTCGCCATCCTGCAGGTCGTGGATCTCGAGCACGCGGGCGCGCACGTGCACGACCGGCTCCGGCTGCAGCTGCGCCCCGTCACCCGAGCCGACGCCGTAGAGAAAGACGCCCGGCCGGACAAAAGACCAGGGTGACGCGCCGCGCCGCACGATGCCGCCGCTGTTCTGCGCATGCAAGAGCGCCGGCCGCTCCGGTAGCGACGCGAGCGCCACAAGGAAGCGCTGTTCTTGCAGTTCCCACGAGCCGTCATTGCGTTCCGCGGAGTGGAAGTGCGTGAACGCTCCCTCCGGCGGATTCGCGCGAACGAGTTCCGCGATTTCTCCGATGCAGTCCCAGCGCAGGCCGGCGCGGTGCATGCCGGTCTCGATGGCCAAGTGCCACGTTCCGCCGCCGCTCGCCACCCACGCGCTGATCGACGCCGCATCGCCCAACGTGGGCACGGCGGCCGCGGCACGTGCCGCGGTGAAGTCGGCCGGCAACAGCGGCGAGAAGACGTATATGCGCTCGCGAATGCCCGCGGCGCGAAGCTCTTCGACCTCGCGCACGGTGGCGACGCCGAAGCCATGCGGCTGCAGCGCGAGCAGGGCGCGCGCGCACGGCACGGCGCCCAGGCCGTACGCGTCGGCCTTCACCATCGGGACAAGCGGGACGCCGGCGTGGCGTTGCAGCGCCGCCCCATTGCGCACCAGCGCCCCGAGGTCAACGTCAACCCAGGCGCGCGTCGTCGGCGCCGCAGTAGATTCCGTGGTCATTGCAACCTGAAAAGTTAGCGGCCGTGAGGGGCGCGATGCAAGAAAAGAAGACGCTCGACGACGCACTGGCGATCATGCGCGACCTGCGCGCCCGCGACGCCTGGGACAAGGCGCAGACACACGCCTCGCTGCGCCCGTACCTCAACGAGGAGATGCACGAGCTCGACGACGCGCTGCTCGCCGGCGACGACGCGGCGATGTGCGGCGAACTCGGCGACGTACTGCTTCAGGTGCTCTTCCACGCGCTCATCGCCGAGGAACGCGCCGCGTTTACAGTCGAGCACGTCGCGGGCTCATTGGTGCACAAGATGGTGAAGCGGCATCCGTGGCTGTACCCGGACGGTGGACGGCCGACGGTGGACGGTGGACAACGGTCAGCGGACGGCACGGCTACGAGGCCGGGCGTCGGCCAACAGCTCGCCGACGACTCCAAACGCGAGCCGTGGGAGCAGATGAAATCCCGGTCGCGCCAATCGCTCGCGGAAGGACTGCCGCGGGGCCTGCCCAGCCTGCACCGCGCGCACCGACTGCAGGAGCGCGCCGCGGGTGTGGGATTCGACTGGCCCGACGTGCAGGGTCCATCGGACAAGGTGCGTGAAGAGCTCGCCGAGGTGAGTGAGTTGATCGCGCGCGACGGCCACGAGTTCCCGACGCATGGCGTGCCGAGCGCCGATCCGCGCCACGAAGCGCTCGAGCACGAGTTGGGCGACCTGCTGTTCGCCGTGGTGAATCTCTGCCGCAAGTGTGGCGTGCACCCGGCGCTGGCGCTCGACAAGGCGAACGCCAAGTTCCAGCGGCGCTTCGAGACGATCGAGCGGCTCGCCGAGGAACGCGGTATCGACGTGAAGACGGCGGGGCTTGAAGCGCTCGACGAGCTCTGGGACGAGGTGAAGCGAGGGGAGTGAGGCGCGCCCGCTGCTAGCCCGCGGCCGCCGCCGCTTCGGCCACCGGCAACAGCACGGTGAAGGTGCTGCCGCCATCCACGACGCTCTCCGCGCCGATATATCCCTCAGCCTGCTGAACAAAGGAGAACGCTGTCGAGAGGCCGAGCCCGGTGCCCTTCCCTTCTCCCTTCGTGGTAAAGAAGGGCTCGAAAATGCGCTGGATCGTGTCGGCGGTCATGCCGACGCCGGTGTCGGAAACGACGAGTCGCACGTGGCGACCAGCGAGCACTCGTGTCCCGCCCGGCACTCTTGGCGAGACGGTGTCCTCGCACCGGATGGTGAGCGTCCCGCCCGTGGGCATCGCGTCGCGTGCATTCGCGGTCAGGTTGAGCAGCAGCTGGTCGAAGCGCACCGGATCGGCGCGCACAACGTCAGCGGCGGGCTTCGTCAGATCGCCGATGGCACACGTCACCGTGATCTGATGTCCGGCCAGCCGTTCGATGATCGGCACCAGCGCCTTGAGCCGCGTGGCGGGGCTGAAGTACTGCACACTCGTCGCCGACGGCCGAGCAAAGGAGAGCAGCGTGCGCGTCAGTTCCGTGCCGCGCTGCACGGCGGCTGCGATGTCCGACTCGGCGCTGCGTCGATCGTCCGCCGTGGCGTCGTCTATTGAGCCGAAATCGGAGGCGGCCTGCACGGTCCCGAGGATATTGTTGAAATCGTGCGCCACGCCCGACGCCATGCGCCCCATGGAGTCCATGCGCTGCGACAGCGCAAGCCCGCGCTCCAGTTCCACGCGTTCGTGCACCGCGGCGTCTCGCTCGATGGAAAAGACAGACACGGTGACGAGGAATCCCGCACCGATTGAGACCACCAACTGAATGGCCGTGTACCAAGGCGGCTGGGTGCCCGGCTGCCAGTTGACGGCAAGGAGGCCGAACACGGGACGCATGAGGAGGAGCGCCATTGCGGCAATCATGCTGCGCCGGCCCGGCGATGGCGCGGCCCGCCATGCGGCATAGACGGCCCACCCAAGCGACGCCACGACGATGATGCGCAACAGCGAGGCGTCATCGAGGCCAGCGGCCACGAAGACCATCTGCAACAGCGCGAGCGCGGTTCCCACTGCCACTAGCGGCCCGCGCTTCCTCGACGGCTCCACCACCGAGTACGCGGCGTTCACCAGCGCCATCGCGGTGGAGACCCCGACGACGGCAATGAAGAGACTGAACGCGAGGTCGACACCCGCGGCTTCCACGCCCGTTCCGGTGCGGAGCCAGACCCGCAGATTGGAGAACGCCGAGTAGAACCCGAGCCCGATCCACGCCGCCGCGAACGCACGCATTGCCTTCCGCCGGTACTGCAGCCACAGGCCAAGGAACGCGGACCCGTACGTCAGTGTGATCGCGGCAAGCAGCGCCTGCGCGAAGAACTGCGAGTTCGACAACGACGCTTCCTTCACCAACCCTCCACGAGGACGCGCCCTTCATCGGGCGATCTGCGGCACACGCAGCTCGCGCGTGTTCCGCCCTACTTGAGCCGGCTCTGTGCTTCGCTCATCACGTCCTTGTACGTGTTCAGGATGCGGTCCCACGGCACGTAGTTCTCGTCATCCTTTGTGGACCACCCGCGCGGCAGGCCATCCTTGTTCTTCTCGCTGACGATCTTGAGCGAGTAACGCAGGGGCATGTCGCTGAGGCGCTTGAGAATGACGCGCGTGCGCACCACCGACTCATTGGGCGAGGTCACACCCCACGCCTTGATCTGCCACGCGGTGCGCAGGTAGCCGGTCTGGCTGTCCGAGTTCTCCAGCACGTCGAAGTAGGTGAGCACGATCGACGACAGCAGCTTCCACGCCTGCTCTTCCTTGAAGTTCTTGCCCACCTCGATGGTGACGTTCACGTTGGCCTGGTCGCTCGCGGTGGACGCCGAGTAGGATCCGTCGAGGCGCAGCGTCACGTTCTCGGCGAGCGGCGGCTCCTCGCTTTGCTTGTTGCAGTAC
>JAHFCU010000047.1 GCA_023249305.1 Gemmatimonadota bacterium | reverse complement strand
CCCTTGAGCTCGCGCGTCCACGGGATCTGCTCGAGGAACCGGTACGTGTGCGTCACGTGGCTCTCGATCTCGCGCCGCTCGCGCTCGTCGAGGTTGCCGCGGTTGATCATCAGGTAGCGCAGTTCGTCGTCGCTGAGCAGCGGCTTCTCCGTGCCGTCGAAGTCCACGTAGAGCCGCTCGTTGATCTCGCTGAGCTCCTCGAAGGTTCCCTCGGGGAGGATCGTCGGCTCGTTCGCGCGCACGATGGCGTCGAGGAAACGCTGCAGCTGGTCACGCGACTCGGCGCGCGCGCGGTCGAGCCGCTGCAGTGCCTCGTCGTAGTTGGTGCGCCCGTGTTCCCACAGGTACTGCGCGCGCTCACGCTCGTACTGCAGGTCGGCACGCTGAAGCAGGAATTGGAACCGATGCCGGATGATGGACAGGTCCGCCGGGTAGAGCTTCTTCTGCTTGACGAGCACCTGCTCGCGCACGCCCACCTTCCCGAAATCGTGCAGCAGGGAGGCGTAGCGCAGCTCGCGCATCTCTTCGCGCGTGAAGCGCACGTTGCCGTACGGTCCGCTGTCCGCGCGGTCAATGGCCACGGCGAGGCCTGTGGTGAAGGTCGCGACGCGCGACGAGTGGCCCGAGGTCGTCGGGTCGCGGCTCTCGATGGCCGTCACCGATGCCATGACGAAGCCCTCGAACAACCGCTCGATGTCCTCGTACAAGCGGCCGTTCTCGATCGCCACCGCCGCCTGCGACGCGAGCGCGCTCACCAGCGACACGGCGTGCGCGTCGAACGGCATCACCTCGCGCGCGACGTCGTCGGCCGATGCCAGCCGCGCCGCCGCGTCGCGCTTGCGGTTGAGCAGCTGCAGCACGCCCACGGTTTCGTCGCGGTGCGTGCGCATCGGGATCGTCAGCATGGACTTCGTGCGGTATCCAAAGCGCTCGTCGAACGAACGGTTGAACTGGAAGCGGTCGCCCGGGCCCAGCGCGTATGCGTCGTCAAAGTTGATGCTCTCGCCAGTCACCGCGGCCGCGCCGGCGATGGACGACGCATTCAGCGGCACCGTGTACTCGCTGAACGGCAGGTCGGGGAGCGTGAAGGTCTGCGATAGCTTGAACCGGAGCACCGGCTCAGCATCCAGCCGCTTCTCCACGAGGTACAGCGAACCCGCGTCGGCCGACGACAGCCGCCGCGCCTGCTCGAGGATCATCGTCAGCAGGGTGGGAAGGTCGCGTTCGGTGGACAGGGCGACGCCGACGCGCGTGAGCTCGGTGATCTCGCCGGCGCGCGCGGCCGCTTCCGCGGCCTCACGCCGCGCCGCGAGAAGCGCCGCGGCGTGGCGCACGGCGCCCTGGAGCGCCGTGCGCGCGAGCGCCGGCGGCGCATCTTCCGCCACGAAGCCACAGAGCGCCTCAGCCGGCAGCGTGGCGCCCGGCTCCACGGCGCCCGCCGCGCCGATGCCCAGCAAGGCCGCGCGGTTGGCGAGCGCGATGACCGCAGAGCGGTCGGCGGCCAGCGAGGCATCCAGCAGCACGACGACCGGCTCGTCGTCGGGCAAGTCGTCGGCAGCGGGCAGCGCGCGCACGCGCTGCACCGCCATCCCCGCGTCGGCGCCGAGGGTGGGAAGGGCCGCGATGGTGCGGCCGAAGGAGGCGAAGATCAGCGGCGTCGTACTCACGGCAGGAAGGGACGCGAACGCCGGCGCCCGTTGCTGACTGGGCACCGGCGTTCAAATGTGCGGAGGCGCCAACGCCCCCGCTACCAGCCTACTGCAGCTTCTTCAGCTCGGACTCGGCCTTGTCGAAGCCCGGGAACTTGTCGAGCGACTTGCGGAACAGCGTCACCGCCTCGCTCTTGTTGCCCGCGTCCTTCGCCGCCAGCCCCTTGCTGTACAGGGCGATCGCCTCGTAGGGCACCTTCTTGGCCGCTTCCTTCTTGGCCTCGCCCACGCGCGCCGGAATGTCCGGCAGCTTCAGGCCCGTGTTGAGCTTGCCGGCGAGCTGATTGATCAGCTCCATGAAGTTGTCGAGCTTACCCGTCACCGACGCATCCTTGGCGGCCGGGTTCGGGAACTCGATCTCGCTCGTCTCGGTCGCGAAAACGCGGGTCGTGAACTTCACGGTTCCCTTGCCATCGGTGATGAAGCCGCCGGTCACCATGTGGTGCGCGCCGAGCAGCTTGCCGACCTTCACGGCCGTGGACGGCTCCGCGAGGTTGGCCTTCGTTAGGTTCTGCTCCTCAAGGATCTTCTGGATCGCGTCGCGCTCCACGACGCGAATATTCGCGTTGGCGGCGAGTTCGCCGATCAACAGATCGGCGATCCCCTTCGACAGGGGCGCGAGGTCAGCGTTGTCACGACCGATGGCGCCGTTGTTGAAGTAGAGCACGGCAACTGTCGGCTTGCTGCCACCCTGGGCGGCGGCAGGTGACGGCACGGCGAGCGCGAGTGTGGCGAGTGCGGCGAACGACATCACGAACTTCATGGGGTCCTCCTCGTGGCGAGGGGCTAAACGGTCAGCGTCATGCCTTCTGCGGCTCCCAGCACCTGCAGCGCCCCTCCGCGGGAGCGCACCAGCGACCGACATTCGTCGATGCGCTGGTCCAATTCGTCATCCGAACGCCGAGGCTCGTGGTGGAACAGCACCAGTGTGCCGACCCCTGCCTCGAGTGCTGCGTCGACCGCGTCCCGGTAGGTCGAGTGCCCCCAGCCGCGGTGGTGGTCATACTCCTCGGTGGTGTACATCGTATCGTGCACGAGAACAGTTGCCCCGCGCACGAAATCAAGGAACTCCTGCCTCCACCGCGGCGCGTCCTTGTACTTCTCGGGCGCGCCGACCTCGTTGTCAGAAACGTAGACGATCGAATGGTCGCTGCCGGGGGTGCGAAAGCGATAGCCCAGCGCACCGCCCGGATGCTGCACCTCGAACGCCTGCACCTCATACCCCCGTCCGCTCCGGCGTTCCCCCGCCGCGATGGACGAGAAGTCAATGCGGGCATCGAGTTCCTCGAACGAGACGGGAAAGACCACCGGCGACATCTGGTCGCGCACGACGCGGTCCACACTCCCTTCCATCGCCTTCGAGCCCCAGATCGTGAAGTGGTTCCCGCGCTGAAAGATCGGCGCGAAGAACGGAATGCCCTGGATGTGGTCCCAGTGGGCGTGCGTCAGAAAGATATCGCCTTCCAAGGGCGCGCCGTCCGACCGGTCCTGCAGGGAGAGGCCGAGTTCGCGAATCCCGGTGCCGGCATCGAGGATGACCAGCCATCCGTCGTCGGTCCGGATCTCGACGCACGGCGTGTTGCCGCCGTAGCGCACGGTCTTGCGCCCCGGACTTGGAATGGACCCGCGGGTCCCCCAGAACTGCACACGAAGGGTCATCGCGTCAAAGCTACCGCACGGGAGCGAGCAGGAACACGGAGAATGGTCACTCGCCCTCGGTGATGCGGGTCACATCCGTTGCTGAGCGCGTTCGCGGAGCGCGGTCTTGTCTATCAGACGGATGCGGCGCCGCTCGGTCGACAGCCAGTGAAGGTCCTGAAACTCGCGCATGGCGCGCGACACCGTCTCGCGGCTGGCGCCGATTACCTGCGCGATCGTCTGGTGCGTGAGGGGCTTCTCAATGAGATCGTCGCCGCCCTCTTCGGCGGCGTCAAGCAGCATGCGGGCAATGCGGCCCGGCACGTCGAGGAGGACGAGCGTACCGATCTTCTCGTCGGCGCGTCGCAGGCGCCGCGACAGCTCCTGCAGCAAGGCCCAGGCGACGCCCGGACTGGACTCGACCCGTCGGCGGAAGTCGTCGCGCCGCAGCACGAGCATGGACGACTCCTCCATGGCAATCACGTGGGCTGAGCGCGGCTGGTCGTCAATGAGCGACAGCTCGCCGAAATACTCGCCCACGCTGAGCAGGCTGAGGATGACCTCGCGGCCGTCGTCGGCGAGCAGTACGACCTTCACGCGTCCCGAGCGCACCACGAACAGCGCGTCGCCGGGATCGTCCTCGAAGAGGATTACGCTTCCCTTCGGGTACGTCTTCTCGCGCACGAGGTCCGCGAATCGTTCAAGCTCGCCGGCGTCGAGCGACTTGAAGAGCGGGACTGTCGCGAGGAAGGTTGCGAAGCTGGGCACGAGGCGGTGGGGAGGCGGAGAATGCCGGTAACCAAGGAGGGAGGCTGTTGCGGCGTCCGAACTCCCTTCCCGTGGCGAACTTAGCTCTCGAAATGCCGGGCGTCAAACGCTTTATAGTTGCCCGCTTGAATCCGATGGCCCCGATTGGGTATATTTACCAGTTACTCAAGAACACCCGCCTGGAGCATTCTGTGAAGGCTGACATCCATCCCGTCTACGCCACGACAATCGTGCACTGTGCGTGTGGAAACACGTTCCAGACGCGGTCCGTGCGCGACGAGATCCACCTCGACATCTGCTCGAACTGCCACCCGTTCTACACGGGCAAGCAGAAGCTCATCGACACAGCTGGCCGTGTTGAGCGCTTCAACCAGAAGTTCAGACGGAAGGCCGCCGTCTGAGCCTGCGCGACCGCCTCGCCGACGCGCTGCAGCGCGCGGCTGACGTCGAACGCGACCTGCTCGATCCCGCGGTGCTGCGGGATGCCAAGCGGCTGGCCGAGTTGGGGCGCGAACATCAGCGGCTGGCTCGCCTCGTGGCGCGCGCCAATCGCCTCAACAAGCTGGAAGCCGAGCTCGCGCAGGTGCGCGAGCTCGTTGCGTTGGACGATGCTGAGATGCGGGACGAGGCGCGCACGGAGCTGGCGAAGCTGGAGGCCGAGATCCCGCGTCTTGAGGAAGAGATCAAGCCCCTGCTCGTGCCCCCCGATCCGATTGACGACCGCAATGCGATCGTCGAGATCCGCGCCGGGACGGGTGGCGACGAAGCGGCGCTGTTTGCCGCCGACCTGTACCGCATGTACACGCGCTACATCGAGCGGCGCGGCGGCTGGCGCCTCGAGACGCTCTCCCTCTCCGACGGGTCGCTCGGCGGCTACAAAGAGGCCGTCTTCAAGGTGTCGGGCGCCGGTGCCTTCGGCGAACTGCGCCGCGAGGCCGGCGTGCATCGCGTACAACGGGTCCCCGCCACCGAGGCGGCCGGGCGCATCCATACCTCGGCGGCCACGGTGGCCGTACTCCCCGAGGCTGAGGAGGTAGACGTCAGGATCGAGGACAAAGACCTGCGCATTGACGTCTATCGCGCGTCGGGACCGGGCGGACAGGGAGTCAACACGACGGACTCTGCCGTGCGCATCACGCACCTGCCCACCGGCACTGTGGTGACGCAGCAGGACCAACGCTCGCAGATCCAGAACAAGGCGAAGGCCATGGAAGTGCTGCGCTCGCGCCTGCTCGACCAGCGCATCGCGGAGCAGGAGGCGGAACGCTCGCGCTTGCGCCGCAGCGCGGTGAGCACTGGCGACCGCTCAGCAAAGATCCGGACCTACAACTTTCCGCAGAGCCGAATCACCGACCATCGCATCAACTTCACGACGCACGACCTGCAGGGCGCGCTCGACGGCAAGCTGCGCGCGCTGGTGGAGGCACTGAAGACAGCGGATCTTGAGGAGCGGCTGGCGGGGAGCGGCGAGTGACTCGCGAGTGACCGGCGAATCGGAGGCGAGGGCAAGAAGGTGACAGTGGACGGTGGACGCTAGACGGTAGATGACAGATGACACATGGCGGATGCTGGATGAGGCACGAATGACGGAATCGGCGGGATCTGGCTCCGGCCCGAGGGACTCGGGCCCGTACGTGAAGTCACTGCGTGATGTCGAGCTCCCCGCCGACATCTCTTCCGCGGCGCCGCCGGGCAGCACCGTCGGCGAACTGCTGGATGCGCTGGCGGACGAGCTGGGCGGTTCCACCGGCATGCCGGCTCGGCAAGAAGCGCGCGACCTGATCGCCGCCGTGCTCGGCCAGCCGAAATTCTGGCCGACGGCGCATCGCGAGGAACCGTTGACACCCGCGACGCTGGTCGCGCTGAGCGAAGCCTCCGAGCGCCTCAAGCGCGGCATGCCGTTCCAGTACGCGGTGCGACGCGCGGATTTCCGCTCGCTGACACTGTACGTGGACGAGCGCGTGCTGATCCCGCGCCCCGAGACCGAACTGCTCGTTGAAATCGTGCTCGCACAGACCACCAGAGTGGGAACGGTGGCCGACGTGGGCACGGGCTCAGGCGCCATCGCGCTCTCTCTCGCGGCGGAGGGGCGATACGACAAGGTGATCGCCACCGACATCTCCACGGATGCGCTCACTGTGGCGCGACACAACCTGCGCTCGATCGCGACGGAACGGCGCGCGGTGGTGGAGTTCCGACCCGGCAGCTGGTGTGCCCCGCTGGCGGGTGAGGCGCTGGGGGCGCTCGTTGCAAACCCGCCCTATATTGCTCCCGCGGAAGCTGGCGAGCTGCCAGAACTCGTGCGGAATTGGGAGCCGTCATTCGCCCTGTTCGCGGAACGCGATGGCATGGCAGCGATCCGCGCGGTCGTCACGGGCGCGGTGCAGGTGCTTGCGCCTCACGGCGTCCTGGCGCTCGAGGTGGACGCGCGGCGCGCCGGCGACGCTGCCGCGCTTGTCGGCGGGTCGGGCGCGTACGAGCAGGTGGTCGTGCACAAGGACCTCACCGGTCGCGAGCGGTTCGTCGTGGCCCGACGCAAGGAGACGTGATGTTGACCGAGCGCTCCGTCGAGCTGGGCCGCCTGATTGGCCAGAGCGACGAATACAAAGCGGTGCGGCGGGCCAACGACGCGCTGGGCGCTGATCGGGAGGCCGTGGCGCTGCTGCAGCGCATGGAGCGCCTGCGGCGCCAGGCGGCAGACATGCTCGATCACGGCGAGCAGCCGACGGCGGAGATGGAACAGGAGCTCGAGCAGCTGCTGGGCCAGGTGCAGGTGAATCCGCTGTACCAGCGCATGATCGTGGCGCAGGAGAATTTCGACAAGATCATGATGCAGGTGAACCAGTGGATCCTTGAGGGGATCAAGAAGGGCGCGGCCAGCGGCATCATCACACTCGGCTGACGAACATGGCCGGCCGACTGGTGGTCTTCGAAGGCGTGGAGGGCGCGGGCAAGACGACGCAGCTCGAGCGCCTCGCGCTGCGACTCGGTCGCCACGGCGCTCAGGTGCGCATGCTGCGCGAGCCGGGCGGCACGGCGGTGGGCGACGAGATTCGCGCCTTGTTACTGCGCCCGGGCGCGCAGATTCCGCCGCGGACCGAGGCGCTGCTCTTCATGGCGTCACGCGCGGCGCTGATGGACGGGCAGGTGCGTCCCGCGCTCGCGCGCAACGAGGTCGTGCTCCTCGATCGTTTCTTCCTCAGCACCTATGCGTATCAAGTTGCGGGACGCGGCTTGCCCGAACACGAGGTGCGCGGCGCGAACGCGTTCGCGACGGGAGGCCTCGTGCCCGACGTCACGGTGCTGCTGACACTGCCGGTGGCGATCGGGTTGTCGCGTGCCGCGCAGCGCGGCGCGACCGACCGCATGGAGCAAGCTGAACGTGCGTTTCACGAGCGCGTCGCGGCCGCCTTCGACCGCTTCGCGAACGCGGCGTGGCAAGCCGAGCACGAGGAATGCGGCCTCATCGTCCCCGTGTCGGCGGAGGGCGCGGTGGAAGCCGTCGAGGAGCGCGTTTGGCACGTGGTCGCCGCGGCGTGCCCTGAGGTGCAGGGATGAGACGCACCGATTTCGACGACCGGAACAGGGCATAGTGCCGCCGTGCGCCGCAGCCGCCTGATCATCACGCTCATCGTGCTCGCCGCTGGCGCCATCGCCGGCGGCTGGCTGGTGCAGCGCGCGCTGCGACGCGTGACGCGCGCCGAGGCAGGAGGCGCGTGGCTGCTCGCGTCGGTGATGGAGCGCGTGCGCGACAGCTACGTAGACTCGCTGTCCGTAGACGAGTTGTGGCGTCGCGCGGCCATCGGGCTCGTGGACGAACTCGGCGACCCGAACAGCACGTACCTGCCGCCCGATCGCCTGAAGCGACTCACCGAGGCCACGTCCGGACTCTACAGCGGCGTCGGCATCCAAGCCGACCGCCGCGAAGGATACGTGGTGGTGCTCGCGGTGCGCCCAAACTCACCGGCGGAGCACCTAGGCGTACAAGCGGGCGACCGGCTGATCGAAGCGGACGGGCAGGCGATGAAGGGATGGACGATGGAAGAGGCGCGCAACGCCATGCGGGGACCACCACGGACGCGGCTTCACCTCGTGGTCGAGCGGGGCACGGCGCGCATTCCCTTCGACATCGAGCGCGGTGAGATCCACGTGTCATCGATCGCCCGCTCGCTCGTGCTGGATGGCGGGGTCGGCTACGTGCTGCTCTCGACCTTCAGTGACTCGGCGCGGGAAGAGCTAACGCGCACGCTGGACTCACTCGGCGCGGCGGGTGCGCGCTCGCTGATCCTGGACCTTCGCAACAATCCCGGCGGCCTGCTCAACCAGGGGGTCGCGATCGCGGACATGTTCCTCGACAAGGGGCAGGAGATTGTGGAGGTGCGCTCACGCGGGCCGCGACGCTCGACGGTCTATGTGGACAGCGTCGAGCAGCGATGGCCGCGGCTCCCGCTCGCGGTGGTCGTCAACTCCGGGACGGCGAGCGCCGCGGAGATCGTGGCAGGTGCACTGCAGGATCACGATCGCGCCCTCGTGCTCGGCCGCACGTCGTACGGCAAGGGAAGCGCGCAGAATGTGTTTGAACTCGAAAGCGGCGGCGGACTCAAGCTGACGACGGCGCGCTGGTTCACGCCGTCGGGACGCAGCATCAGCCGCGTCGCACGCGAAGACGGCGCACCCCGCGTGATCAACGACCGAGCGGAGCGCCCGGTGTTCAAGACCGACGCGGGACGCAAGGTGTTCGGCGGCGGCGGGATCTCGCCTGACTTGTCGGCCGGCGACTCGGTGCCGGCGCTGAGCGATCGCGCGTTCCTGCTTTCGCTCGGCGCGGCCGCGCCGAAGTTCCGCGAAGCGATGAAGGACTACGCGGCTTCCGAAGTGCGCCGCGGTGCGGTGCGCGACAGCGCGTTCACGGTGACGCCGGCGCTGCGCGACGGGCTGTGGACGCAGGCGACGCGGCGTGGAGTGGACGTGCCGCGCACGCTGTACGACGACGCGGCGTCGCTGGTGGATCGCCAGCTAGGTAATGAGCTCGCGCGACAGGCGTTCGGCTTGGCCTACTCCGGGCGCCGTCTCGTGCGCAACGACCGGGTGGTACAGCGTGCGGCCGAACTTCTGCGGCGCGTGACGAATCCGAAGCAGCTGCTCGAGAAGATTCCGGTGAGTGACACGACACCGAGATGATCGAGGATTTGGACTTAGGATCACGATCGAGGATTTGCGATTACGATGGGCGATGCGGCTGCGCGCCGGACATTGCGATCGGTGACCACGTTCTGTGTCGCGATCCTAAGTCCGAATCTCCTATCGTGGTTCCCCGGGCCGGTACCTGACGACCGCAGCCTTGTCCACGTCTGCCGCCGTGTAGGCGACCGGCTTCAGCTCGCCCTTGGCGAACAACTCAGCCTGCGTCGAGTACCACGGTGACTCCGGACGTGAGCTGTTGCCGTAGGCGAGCGCCGAGTAGGCGCGCGGCGTGTCGCCGAACTCGACCGCGAGGATCCAACCATCGCCGCCGTTGGCTGACAGCTTGCCGTCAGGATCGCGGGCGAAGTTGAGCACGCGGAAGCATCCAAGCGCACCGCCGCAGCCTCCGACTGGCGCGTCCACGGGCCCGCGCCGCACCCGGTGCACCGCGCCCCACGCGACGTCATACGACCCATATCGGCGCGCGGTCTCGGTCACGGCCCATGCGAATGCTTCGGCGGCCTTGGCTGGCTGCGACAGGCCGACGGGCGTTCGCGTCGGGTCGGCCGATGTCCATGCCTTCGCGTAGCGCAGGGAATCGGGCATGCCGGCGCTGTAGCGCGTCCACCACGTTTCAAAGAGCATGGCGCCCTTGCTGTCGGCGGTCGCCGTGTTGTCCCACTTCTCGAAGAACTCGAGGGCCGCCTTCACGTCACCTAACGGGTTGGCCGCGCGGACGGCGGCGACGAGATCCGGTTTGACGCGGTCGGCGAGCAGCATGCGATAGGTGTGCTTGAGTTTCACGACGTCCTCGAGACTCACCTTGTTGGTGCCACCCACGAGCTGCAGCGCGAGCTGGCTGCGGAGCGAGAGCGCGGGTTTCTCGAGATTCGGATAGCGGTTCGTCGTGTCCACGGGCTCGCGAATGTTTGTGAAGTGCGGCGAGCTGTTCTCGTTGTGCACATAGCCGCCCTTCGGGTTCAGAAACTGCGGGAGCGAATCCCACGGCACGTACTGCGTCCACATGTCGCTGGTCCGCTTGACCGGAATCGCGAGCGTGTCGCCCCCGGAGGGGTGCGGGAGCAGCGGTAGCGCCGCGTTCCACGCCATCAGAATGTTCCCGGCCCTGTCCGCGTAGGTGAAGTTGGACGTGGCGCGGGCGTGCAGGCGCATGGCCGATTTCCAGGCCTCGAGCGAAGCGGCGTGCATCATGCGCAGGAACTGCTCGCCATTGCGATACTCGCCATCGTTGGCCGACTTTAGGATGTACACCTTGCCATTAGCGCGATGGATCACGGGGCCGGCATTCGTGAACCAGAACTCGCGCGACTCGGAGGAGATGCCCGGGCCGTTCCGGTACGGAACCGTCACCATCTCGCGCCGCAACGGGAGCGAGGCGCCGTCGATGAGATAGTGGTCGGGCTTCGCCGGGTCCGCCTCGAGCGCGTAGAACTCCTCAAGCCGCTGTGCGTTGTTGGTGGTGGACCAGCCGAGGTTGCCGTTGAAGCCGCCGATGAGCGTGAGCGGGCCGCCGATACGGAAGTCGCCGTAGAAATCGAAGTGACCGGGCACGGTCACGTGCGCTTCGTAGTAGCCAGAGTTCCACGCGAGGTGCGGATTTCTCAGCAGGATCGCTTTGCCGCTCTTCGTGCGGCTTGGCGCGAAAGCCCATGCGTTCGAGCCGACGTTGTCGAGCGAGAGCTGATCATCGCTGCCCTCACTGGGCGGCGCGCCGAAACGGCGCGGCGACTCGGGCGGGAACTGCTTCGGATCGAGCTTCGAGAGGAAGCGGCGTACCGCACTGTACACGGGCCCGCCCATGTCGCCGGCGAGGATGTCGTATCCCGTGAAATCGGAGGGCATCGTCGATGGATACTCTTCCGGATGCAGCGCGATGTATCGATCGAGGCCGATGGCGAATCCGTCGTACACCTCGCGCGTATCGGGCTCGAGCTTCGGGTAGCTCTCGATCGCACCCTCATGCGTGACGCGCTCCAGGAAATCGGACGCCATGCTATCGCGGCCGAAGACGAGCCCCGACGAGCGAAGGACCGCCAGCGCCGTGCGCGGGCCGTAGTCCTCGAGCATCAGCCATCCGAGTGCGTACCCGGCCGCGCGCAGGTTCTCGGCGCGGATGTGGGGCACGCCGGTGGTCGTGCGGATGATCTCGACCTGGCGCCAGAGTTCTGGCGTGGCGGATTGGGCAACACTCCGGGCCGGCATGGACATCATTGCGGCGAGCACGAGGGCGGGGACGAGCGAAAGGCGGCGCATGTGATTCTCCGGCGAATGACGCGGTCGGCAAGCGGCACGACAATGACATGAAGGCGCGCGACGCACGCGTGCCATCGCTAGCCTACGCGCGACGGTGCGCTCGCGCTGAGCCTACGGCCGGCGCGACGGCACGCCAAGGAGCGCCGCCTGGTCCACAATGCGCACGCCCGGCGGCACGTCGAACACGAACGCGCGCTGTGGCAGTCTCACGCCGAGGCGCATGTTGACGAAACGCAAGCGGCGAAGCAGGCCGCCCGGCTCTTCCACTTCGATCTGGCGCACCAGCTTGTCGGCGCCGATCCAGACCTTGGCTTTCTGGAACGGCGCTCCCGCCGCACGGGGCGTCAGCGCGAAGACCGTGACGGACTCGCCGCCCACGCGGTCGGCCCCGGGCGCGACCGTCAGCAGTGTGCGGTCTCCCGGACTCGCGAGCAGGCGGGCGACCACATCAAACGCGCCGCCCACTTCGCGCGGGAGCTTGAGGACCTGTCCCTTCGCGGTGCTCGGCAGGTACACCCACAGCGCCTCGCCATTCGCGACCACCGCGTCGCCCGCGGGCTCGGTGAACCGGAAGGCAAACAGGTTCGGCGGCCGCTGCACCAGTTCGCCGCGCGAGACGCGCGGGGTCTGGCTCATCGGGCTGATTAGCGTCTGCTCGAAGTTCGCGCGTATGGTCTTCGCGCCGGCGAACTTCGCGGCCGCGGCTCGATAGAGCGCCATGGCGGATGCCGTGTCGCGCGGCGCCTGTGCGGCGACATGTGACGGCAACATGATGGCTGCGCCGGCGCCCGCCGACGCCATCGCGTGGAAGCAGCGCGAAGCGCGCCGCGACGCAAAAAGGGCGCGCCAGTCGCGACGCGCCCTGCGCAAGCTCCACTCAAACATGCGCGTCACCGTGCCGCGAGGGTCGGCATGCGGCGGCCGATGGCGTTCGCGATGGGGACCAACTCCTGCATCAGCGCGCTGAACTGCTGCGGAAATAACGACTGTGCTCCGTCGCTCAGCGCCTTGTTCGGGTCGGGGTGGACCTCGATGATCAGGCCGTCGGCGCCGGCGGCCACCGCGGCGCGCGCCATCGGCCTCACGCGGTCGCGCACACCCGTGCCATGGCTCGGGTCGGCGATGATCGGGAGGTGCGAGAGCTTCTGCACCGCGGGGATGGCGCTGAGATCGAACATGTTGCGTGACGACGGGTCCCACGTGCGCACGCCGCGCTCGCAGAGGATCACCTGATCGTTGCCCTCGGCGAGAATGTACTCGGCGCTCAGCAGCAGTTCTTGCACGGTGGCGGCCATGCCGCGCTTCAGCAGAATCGGCTTGCGCAGCTTCCCGACGGTCTTGAGCAACGAGTAATTCTGCATGTTGCGCGCGCCGATCTGGATGCAGTCGGCGTATTCGGCGACCCAGTGTGCACCCTCGTCGTCCATCGCTTCGGTGACGATGGCGAGGCCCGTTTCGGCCTTGGCCCGCTGCAGCAGCACGAGCCCGTCCTTGCCCAAGCCCTGGAACGAATAGGGCGACGAGCGCGGCTTGAACGCGCCGCCGCGCAGGGCGACGGCTCCGGCCGCCCGTACCAGCTGCGCCGCAGCCATGATCTGCGCCTCGCTCTCCACCGAGCACGGGCCGGCGATGACCGGCACGTCGGAGCCGCCAAACGTCACGCCCGGGGCGATGGTCACCTGCGTGTTGGCCTCACGCCACTCGCGCGACACCTGCTTGAACGGGCTGGAGACGTAGATGATCTCGGCCACGCCCGGCAGCGCCTCGATGTGCGAGCCGTCCACGCGCCGGTCGTTGCCGATCAACCCAACCGTCGTGCGCTGCGCCCCCGGCATCGGCAGGGGTTGGTAGCCCATATCGGAGATGGCGGTGCACACCCGCTCAATGTCGACCGCCGAGGCGGTCGCCTGCATGACCACGAGCATTGCGTATTCCGGAGAATGAACGTCCCGGGCGCCGTCGGCGCACCGAGATCTAGAAATATGCAGCGTGCGAAGGGCGATTTGCAGTAGACGACGGACAAGCGAGCCTACGAGCACCGATGGGTCGTTGCATCGTTCGACTCACAGTCCACCTTCAGTCGGCCGCCGTCATCTCCCCTTGTACAACGCCTTGCGGAACGTCTCAACGCCGTCGGCGCGCAGGCGAATCAGATAGACGCCAGTGGGGACCGTGCGCCCCGCGTCATCCGTGCCGTCCCACGAGAGGCGGGGATCGCAGCCGGCGTTGCTTCCCTCGCTCGCGCGGCCGTATCGCCCGGGGGCGAACGGCGTCGGCGACGAGAATGCCGGTCCGGGAATGAGCGTCCGCACGCGGTTGCCGCGCAGATCGAGCACCTGCAACTCGACGATGGACGCGCTGCGCAGGTCGAACCAGATGCACGTCGCCTGCACCCGCTCGTTGGGGAACGGGTTCGGGAAGTTCTGGAAGAGAATCGTCGCCGGCGGGACCGCGGGGTCGAGCACGACAAACGACGCGGCGCTCGTCACGCGAATCGAATCGCGCGCGTTCGTCCATGCCGACACGAACCAGCGATACGACGTGTTGCCCTCGAGATCGCGCGCTGGCACATAGACGGTGTCGTCGAGCCGGCCGACGACGACGGGGTTGCCGTTCGACTCGGTGACGCGGATCTCGTACTGCCAGCGTCCGGCCGACGCGTCTATGTGCGCGGAGGCCCACGTGAACGTGGGGCGCTTGGAGTACACCACCGATCCGTTGGGGTTGTTCGGCGAGAGCAGCGTGAGCCACGGCGCGGTGAGGCGCGGGCCCGTGACCGACGAATTGACCTGCAGTCCCGACGCCGTCGTGATTACGCCACGCCAGTAGACCGAGCTCTTCTCGGGCAGCAGGTGACGCGGCGCAATGATCGAGCTCGTGCCGGCGCCCGTCACGGTCGTATCGGCGAGAAGTCCGGTGGCGAAGCCCGCATTAGTTGCGATCTGCAGCGTGAAGCGCAGGGGGAAGTCGGTGGAAACGAAACCGGCGCCGACAATCGTGAACACGGGAATGCCGTCGCGCAGCGGATTGTCGGCGGGGGCGTTCACCGTCACCGAGCGCTGGGCTGCCGCGGGCGCGCTCCAGGCCGCGACTGCCACTGCGAGCGAGCCGACCAGCTGGCGCACGGCACGTCCGCTGCGACCCGCCTGCGCGGCGCCGCGTCCACCGGCTGACGACGAGCGATGCGGCACCGCGGGGATCACGAGACGGGCGTGCCCTCCGGTGCGTCCTCGTCCACCGGCTGGCCCGACATGCGCACGCTGACGAGCGACGACACGCCCGGCTCCTGCATGGTCACGCCGTAGACGGCGTCGGCGGCTTCGGTCGTGGTGCGCGGGTTGTGCGTGATCACGATGAATTGCGTATTCACCTTGAACTCGTTCAGCATCTTCACGAAGCGGCCGACGTTCTGGTCGTCGAGCGGCGCGTCCACTTCGTCGAGCAGGCAGAAGGGGCTCGGTTTGGTGAGGAAGATGCCGAAGAGCAGCGACAAGGCGACCAGCGCACGCTCGCCGCTCGAGAGCAAGTGAATTCGCTGCGTGCGCTTGCCGCGCGGCGAGGCGTGGATCTCGATGTCGCAGTCGAGCGGCTGATCGGGGTTCTCGAGCCGCAGGTCGCACTCGCCGCCGCCGAACAGCGTCATGAAGATGCGGTGGAAGTGCTCCCGCACCTCGGCGAAAGTCTTGAGGAACATCTCGCGCGCCGTGACGTCGATCTCGCGAATCGCCTGCAGCAGCGCTTTCTGCGCCTCGGACAGGTCGGCGCGCTGCGTCGTCAGGAACTCGAGGCGCTTGACGGTTTCGTCATGCTCCTCGACGGCGAGTTCGTTGACGGGGCCAATGGCCTCGAGCTGGGCGCGCAGCTGCTCGGCCTCGGCGCGAAGCGCGTCATCGGCGACGTCGAGCGCCGTGTAGTCGGCGAGCAGCTCCTCGAGCGGTTTGCGCCACTCGGCTTCGAGCCGCTCGCGAATCGCGGCGCGCTTGCCGCCGAGCTCCGAATGCCGCAGCTCGGCCTGATGGAGAGTCTCGGCGAGCGCCGAGGCGTCGCGGCGCGTGGCGTCGAGGCTGTGCTCCGCGCCGCCGAGCGCCGCATCGGCGGTGCGCACGGCGACCTCGGCCTCTTCAAGCGCCTGATCCGCTGACGCGAGCGACTGCGTGCGGCCGGCGAGGTCGTCGCGCCACGCCACCATTTGCTGTGCGAGCTCGCCGTCGGCGGCGTCGATGGCGGCCAGTTCCTGCGTGAGTGCTTCAAGACGCGCGGCCGCGCCCGCCTGCTCGAAAGCGAGCCGCTCCTCGCGCTCCGTCGCCACTTGCCGTCGCGCTTCCGCCTGCGCGTGCGACACCTGCGCGGCGGCGCGCGATTCGCGCGCCGCGTCCTGGCGTGCCTCGGCGATGCCCAATGCCTCGCGCGCCTCGACGGCGCGCTGCTCCGCCGCGGCGAGCGCGTCGCCTTCGAGTTCGACGCGCGCTGCGCCATCGGCCGCGCGGGCTGACAACTCAGCCTGGCGCGCGGCCAATCGCTCGCCCAGCGCCACGGCGTCGGCGAGGTCGCGCTGCAGGCGCTGCATCGCGCGCTCGCGTTCGGCGGATACCGTCGCGGCGCGCTGTGCGTCCTGTTGCGCGACGCCGTCGGCGTGCGAGGCCGCGGCGACGGCGCCCTCGGCCGCCACGACGTCGGCGTGGACGCGCTGCAGCGCCGCAACGGCGGCGCCACGACGCTGTCCGATGGTCTGCAAGTCGGCGCGCAGCTGGAAGAGCTCCGCCTTGCGACGCAGCGGGCCGGTGCCGCCGCCCGTGCCGGGCAGCCAAACCGCGCCGCGCGCATCCACGAACGCCGTGCCGTCGTCGACGCTGCGCACCTTGCCGAGCAACGCGCGCACCCAGGCGCGCACCGGCCCCTCGGTCTGCACGCGTCCGGCGAGTTCGTCGGCGCCGACCGCGTCATCCGCGGCAGTCAGGGCATCGAGCGGGAGCAGCAGCAGCGCGCCTGGCGTGGTATGGGCGTGCCACTGGCGCACGGCATCCGCGACGGCGCGATCGCGCACCACCACGGCGTGCACCGTCGGGCCGAGGAACCGCTCGACGAGCGCGGCGGCAGACGCGTCGGCGCCAATGAAGTCGGAGAGCGGCCCAAGCACCGCACCCTGGCCAAACTGATCGCGTTCGCGTAGCAGCCGGGCGGCCGCCGGGGCGAGTCCAACGCGCTCGCGCTCGAGCCCTTCGAGGGCGCTGAGCTTGCCTTGCAGCGCGGTGTGCTCTTCCTCGACGTGGCGCAGGTCGGCGCGCGCCGTCGCTTCCTGCTCGCCGTAGCTGCGCGCCTGCGTACGCGCCGTCTCGAGCGCGCCTGTGGCGTGGCCGGCCGCGCCATACGCCGCCGCCAGTGCGTCAGCCGCGATGGAGTATTCGCGCTCCGCCACGGCCAACTGCTCCGCGAGCCGCTCACGCTCACCGCCAAGCACCGCGGTGCGCTGGGCGACGTCGCCGGCCTCGCGCTCCGCTCCGTCGCGCTCGAGTTCCATGCGGTGGATGCGATCGCGCACGTCGCGCACGGTCGCGTCGGCGAGCGACAGCGCATCGCGCGCCGCGGCAACGCCGGACCGCATCTCTTCCTCGACGACGATGGCGCCTTGCAGCGCGTCGGCCGCCTCGCGGACGTCGGCCTCACACTTGGCCTCCTCGGCGCGTGCCGCGTCCCACTCGCTGCGCAGCCGGCCGCCAAAAGCGGCCCCTTCGCCGCGCTCCTGCTCGGCGCGTTTGCGCCGTTGCACGGCGTTCTGGTGGCGTTCGTCGGCCACCGCGACCTCGCGCTGCAGGAGCTGCTGCGACTCGCGCAGCTGCGTGGTCGCGCGGGTGCGCTCCTGACGTGCGACGTCGGCCGCTGCACGCGCCGCGTGCGCGGCGTCGCGGGTCTGCTCGGCGAGATGCACGCGGTGCTCCGCTTCGGGCGCGCGCCCGCGCAGTCCCGTGAGCTCGTTGCCCAGTCGCGTGAGTTCGTCCATCCACGACGCCATTTCGCGCTCGGCGAGCGTCAGCTCCACCGACCGCCGGCGCTTCATCACCTCCGTGTGGCGTTCCGCCTTCTTGCGCTGTCGCGCGAGCGAGCGCACCTGGCTGCCGACCTCGTTGATGAGGTCGTCGAGGCGTGCGAGATCGCCCGTTGTTTCCTCGAGGCGCCGTTCTGTGGACCGCTTGCGGTCGCGATAGAGGCCCACTCCCGCGGCTTCCTCGAACAACTCACGCCGGTCGTCGGGGCGATCGCTGAGCAGCGCGTCAATCATCTTGCTCTCGATCACCACGCCCACGTCAGCGGCGAGCCCCGTGCCGCGCAACAGATCGTGGATGTCGCGCAGACGGCAGGGCGTGCGGTTGAGCAGGTACTCGCTCTCACCCGACCGCGAGAGCCGGCGCGTGATCACCACTTCGCGGTACGCGATGGGGAGCACGCCCTCTTCGTTCGAGAAGTGCAGCGAGACTTCGGCGATGTTGACCGGCTTGCGCGCAGACGAACCCTGGAAAATGACCTCTTCCATCTTCGCGCCACGCAGGAGGCGGGCACGCTGCTCGCCGAGAACCCAGCGCACGGCGTCGGAGACGTTCGACTTGCCGCACCCGTTCGGTCCGACGATCGCCGTGACACCGGCGTCGAATTGCAAGTCCGTCGGGTCAGCGAACGACTTGAAGCCGTGCAGCTCGAGTCTGGTCAGTTGCACTTAGAACGTTCTCCCGGTTCGGTACGCCAACTGCGGCGCGAGCCCCTCGGCGCGGAGATCCGCGTCGAGCGTCACTGCCGCAGCGGCCGTTTCAAACGCGCCCGCGAAGACGCGCACGGTTCCATCGACTTGCACCAACGCATACGCCCGCACACCGCGCACTGCGAGCGCGGCCACCCGTGCCGCCGCCGCGTCGCGCGGCACGTCCTTCTCCAACAGCAACGCGAACGGCGCCCGCACCACCACACCCGCCCCCGGACGCAGCACTCGCCCGCTTCGTAGCGCGGCGAGCAATGAGTCCGCCCCTGCGCGATCATGCCACGCGCCGGCCAGCACCTTGTGCCAGCGCGTGCGCGCAGCGCCCAACGCGACCGGTGAAACCGCGGCGCCCGGCAACGATTCGCCGTGCTCTCGCAACCACAAATTTGCACCCGAGGCGGTGTTTGTCGCCACAAGTTCGACAGCGAATTGTGCGGCGGCGGCGCTGTCGGGGGGATTGACAGGCTCGGGTACACGCACGGTATCCGCTGGCGGAGCGCCTGCCGTCGCGCTGCGCCGAGCTTGGGTGGGCGCTCCCGGCACCGCGTGTGCTGTGGGTCGCGCAGCGGCACGCGCGGGCGGCCGACGGTCGCCGGCGCGCGTCCAGACTGCGATCCCAGCAGCGGCAATCAGAATGACGACCGCGATGGCGACCGCGATAATCCGCGGCCGTGACCGTCGATCCCGGATCGCAGGAGACGATGGCGCAGCCGGCGCGCCGTCTCCGGCCTGCGCGATTACCCGCCACTCGATCGGGACGTTGGCATCGCCCACCGCTACCACGCCGTCGGTCTGCATCACGAGGGTGTCGAGTGCTGGCGTGTCGGCGCGGGCGGCGATCAGGAGCAGCGCGCCCACGTCGGCAAAGCCGATCGCCAATCGGCGCCAGCGTTCGCTGCGCAGCACGTCCTCGGGGACATAGCCGTCAGTGCCGAGCGGCAAGATGAAGAGCGACGGCGTGCCGTCCGCCGCCGGTCGCGCAACGTCATTGAGTGAGATGCCACGCTGAAAACTGTCGGTGATGCCCGGTCCGCCGCCGCTGCCGCCGCTGCCGGCCAGCGCGGCGAGTGCGGGAGAAGAGCCGACGAGGTCGGCGATCGCCACGCGCCGTTCGCGTGACACTGCTCGCGCCGCGCCAATCGCAACGCGTGCCACCACATCGGCCGCGCGCCCGATGACAACGGCCGACGCGACGCCGTTGAGTTGGGCGGCGACGCGGCGGCCTTCCTCCTCCCAGGAAACGAGGGCCGGCGCGGGGGAACGCCGGCGGCCAATCACGGTGCCGCCTCGTACACCCAGTACGGAAGTCCGCTGCGCCGCCCCGCGTCCTCCGCGGCTTCGCGACTAGGGAAGGGACCGGCGATCACACGGTAGATCGTGGTGCCGTTGCGCTCGCTCGACTGCACGCGGGCGACCGCGCCATCTACGCGCACCGCGTTGGCCATGAACCGGGCGCGGCTCTCCGACAGAACGGCGGCAAAGCTCAGCATCCATTCGTGCGTCCTCGACTCGGCGTGCGCAACTGCGGGCGGCACCGGGCTGAGCGACACGACGCCGGACGCGGGGAGTTCCGGTTCCGGCGGCAGCGAGTCGGCGGCGAGCGAATCGGCATTCGCATCCTCGAATGTGACCGGCTCGTCGAGCGACGCCGAGCGGGGCCGGAATCCGTTCCACCGGACGAGTGCCCAGACGTCGGCGGCGCCGTTGGGGACGCGCGCGCGCTCGCGCTTGGTGTCAGCGTCGACGATCACCATCGCCGGGCCCACGGCAAGCGCGAGCCCGCCGTCCGGTGCCACGAGTGGCAGGTCCGAGCGCCACGCAGTTTCTAATGTGCCGATCGGGCGGAGCGTGCCGATGGCGATCACCTGCGCGGAGTCGCCCCGCTCGGTGCGCGCGAGCAGGTACTGGCCATCGGGATCCATGCGCAGTGCCGCGGGTACGCTGGGCAGCGTTATCCTGTCGCGCACGGTGCCGTCATAGCGGTCGACGACGTACAGCGTTGTGCTGCTCTTCACGGCGACGAACAGGCGATCCCCGCTCGGCGTCGGTTCGACCGCCCGCACCGCGTCTGGAAACGTCACCGAGAGCGACTGGCCGAGATCGCGTGTGCGAAGGCCCTCGAGACGGTCGCCCGTTGCGAAATACACGCGGTCGCCCACCACCGTCGGAATCACGAGGTCGGCGCCGCCGATGGTCGTGCTGTCGGTGACCTTGGTCTCCGGCGGGTGGAGCCGGCGGATCGTGACTCGCCCGTCTGCGGCGTCGCTCAGGATCAACAGCGCGCCGTCGGGGAGCGGGAGCAATGCGCGCACCGGTGCCGGCGGCCGCAGGCGCCACGTCGCGCTGTTCGTGAGCCGGACGATTCCCCCCGTCGGCTCCACGCCGTAGACGGCGTAGCCGTCGGCCGAGGCAATGGCGCGCAGGCGCTGCGTGGTCGCCGGAGTGACGCGGCCGACACGGAGGTCCACGCGCACGGGGATGCGCGCCGCATCAAGCACGACGAGAATGCCCTGCTGCGCGTCGAAGGCCAGCGCATCCGTGACGGCGGGCGCGCGCTGTGCGGAGGTCCAGACGGTGCTGTCGTGCCACCACCGGTACGCACGGGCGGTGCCGCCACTGCGGGCGAAGCGCAGGAAGACCGCATCCGGACCCGACCTGCCGGTCGGCGCGCCGACTGCCGACACTCCCGCGTCCGGTGCTTTGGAGCACGCGACCGCCACGGCGGCGGTCAGGAGGAGGGCAGCGCAGCGCATCCGGTTAATTTGTCTGGCGGAAGTCCTGTACGAAAGAGATTGGGGATCTGGAATCCGGATTCCGACACCGGGCGGCGATCTGCGATTCAGATAGACGATTGGGCGCCGCGGCGGATGCCGCGGCGCCCAATCGAGAATCTTGGCCGTCAATCGAGATCCTAAATCGGAATCTGGATTCCAAATCCTCAATCGTTAGAAACTCGGCCCGATCGTCCAGAACCAATATCCCTTCTTCGACGCCGCGTCGAGCGGATACGACTTGTCGATACGCAGGATCGCGAAGTTGAACAGGTTGATGCGGAAGCCATAGCCGAAGCTGCGCAGCGGGTAGCGCTGTGTGTTCCAGTCGTAGTTCGCGGGGCGAGTGAGCGACACGGACTGTCCCTTGCTCCACGCTACGCCGGCGTCGGCGAAGAGCAGCCCGTCCACGGGCAGGAACTGTACCAGCGACTTGCCGAGCTTGAACGGCCGCACGACTGGGAAGCGGAGTTCGACGTTGCCGATCGCCACGCGGCTTCCGAGCAGCTGCGTGGCCGAGCACTCGCCGGTGCTGCCGGGGGCCGTCTCGCACACACTCGAGTAGTAGTTCTCGCGGTCATAGCCGCGCAGGAGGTCAGCGCGCCCGATGTACTTCGGGAACTCGGACTCGCCCGGGCCCACCGACATCGCCGTCTGCAGACGCGTCGCCAGCGTGAGGTAGCTGAAGAGCAGCGCATCGTAGCGGCGATAGTCCGCGTTGTAGTTGGTCCAGCTCAAGTTGCCGATGGCGTGCTCGATTTCGAACCGGTACCGCCGTCCGAAGATCGGGCCGGTGTACCCATTGATCGTGTTGTCGTGCACGAACGCGGCGTACGGCGCGATGAAGTTGAGCGACGACGCATTGACGATGCTGTCCACGTACGTCTGCGTCGTATAGCCGTAGGCGTAGTCCACGCCATAACTCACGAACATGAGCGACCGGTCAATGTTGTTGAGGCTCATGCCGTATTCGAACCGCTTGAACCGGTTCAGCGGGTACAGCCCCGCCAGGAAAGCCGTGCGCTGGATGTAGCGCGCGATGACCTGCTCTTGAACGGCCTGCGTGTTGCTGATCGGCGTCAGGCCCGAGCCGACGAGGAAGAAGGTCGGCTGCTGCTGCACGCCGACCGTGTACTGGAATCGGTTGGCGAGCGAGGTGTAGGCGGCGAAGACCTGCGCCTCGTCAAGGCGGCCGTTGATACCTGCAGCGAGAGCGAGGCGCCTGTTGCCGACGAGATCCGCCAGCACGATCGCTGTCCCGCCATATACGCCGCGCCCGTAGTTGTCCTGTGCGTACCCCACCTGCGGGCGCGCGATGTACTCGGGACGCAGCGAGCCGGGATAGCGCCCCTCGACGAACTTTGCGGTGTCGGGCAGCGCGAAGGCCGCGCTGTCGAGCAGCGCCGCGACGCTCACGCCGGAGCCGGGAGCGCCGAGGCGTTCCGGCAGCCGGTCCGCTGGCCGCAGGCCGCCCTCGCCGCGATACACGGACTGGCGCCGCGGATCGCGCGGCGCGGGGGCCGGTGTCGAGTCGCGC
>JAHFCU010000066.1 GCA_023249305.1 Gemmatimonadota bacterium | reverse complement strand
GATCGAGCGTCTTGAGGCGAGCGCAGGGGAACTCCGCGCAGGAGAAACAGAATTCGTGAGCGCCGGCGGCGCGCGCGGGACAGCGCTTGATGGCGCATGTCACGCAGGCGTTCGACTTGTTACCGTCGCCGGCGCGGCATCCCGGACACGGGTTTCGCACGCGCCGGTAGGCGCGGCACAGGCCGCAGTTGATCCCGCACGGCGCGATGAGATGCCGGTCGCCCTCGCCGCGCGCGCGGCGCATTTACGGCCGCACGCTCGACGCGTTGCCGATGGACCCACCGATGGCACCCAACACCACGGTGAGCGCGAAGAAGCCGGCATTCTGCAGCGACAGCCGCCCCGCGAGGGCCAATGGGAGGATCAGACTGATCGCGCCGGCAAGCAGGCCAATCAGCAGGCCGTGCAGGGCACCGGTGGGCTTGGACTTTCGCGCCACGACCACCGCACACCAGAACGTCAGCGCCGCCTCGAGCCAGGGCATCATCGCGCGACTGATGCCCGCGGCAAAGTGGTTGATGGCCGATTGGTCGGGCGCGCCGCGCGCCTGCAATGCCAGTCCAAATGCGTAGGCGGCGACGATGACGCATAGAACGAGAACGCTCAGGCCAATCGCGGCGAACGCCGCACCGACCACGCGCCGCCAGCGAATACCGGAAGGTGATGAGTTCATAGGGAGTTCGGGTCTGAACCGCGCGCTTTGATGCTGCGTCATTCGCCTGAGGAACGCAATCATCGATGCGTGGACGCCGGAAACGCCCGGACCCCAGGCTCACGTTGACGACAGCCCTGTCACTGTCTATGCTGTCGGATCTGTTGAAGAGACGCGACACGCGAGCCCGAGCCCCCGATGGGAGGGATGATGACGACGGAACGTGCCCCGAACAGCGCAGTGGCCTCCAGGAACATCACGACGAGGATCGAGGACCTCGGCGACTGGCGCGGCGAGACGCTCGCGCGCGTGCGCGCACTCATTCACGAGGCGGACCCCGAGATCGTCGAAGAATGGAAGTGGATGGGGACGCCCGTCTGGTCGCATCACGGCGACGTGTGCACCGGGGAGACGTACAAGCAGGTCGTGAAGCTCACCTTCGCCCGCGGCGCCTCGCTCGACGATCCCAAGCAGCTCTTCAACTCCAGCCTCGAGGGCAACACGCGCCGAGCCATCGACATTCGCGAAGGCGAGAGACTGAACGTCGCCGCATTCAAGAAGCTGATTCGGGCCGCCGTCGCCGCCAATGCCGAGGTGCTGAAGCAGCGCGCGGTGAAGAAGAAGCCGCGCGCGCGCTGACCGGACGTCCTACGACGTCCCCCATCCCGGCAGCGTGGCCGCCTGCCTGATCCACGCGGCGAGTTGCGCCTCGTCGAGATCGTGTTCGTGAACGTCGATCCAGCGCGCATCCTTGCCGGAACCGCCGCGCGGCGCGGGCACGAGTGACGTGCCCTTGAAGAAAGTCACCTTCACGAAGTTCTTGAACGTGTGGAAGCTGACGAACCAGCCGTGCCCCTTGATGCCGTAGAACGGCGAGTTCCACTTGACGGCCTTGTGCACGCCCGGGACCGAGCGCGTGATGAGCCGGTCGATGCGGCGCCCAGCATCGCTTGTCCAGCCGGGCATCGCCGCGATGTATGCCTGCACCGGCGCGTCGCCGTCGGCCATCGCGATCTGCGGGTTGCCGCCAGAGAGGAGCACTGGCGCTGTCCTTGGCTTCCGCTTGGGCTTCATCGTTGGCTACGGCTTTCCTGGTGCGAATGCATCCGACTGCGGATCCCAGAAGTCGCCGAGCAGGCCGAGGCCTTCGAAGATGCCGCGCATCTCCTGCGGCCCGGGTCGCCGCGACTCCGCGGTGAGACGCGTGCCGTACCACGTCACGGCCAGCTGCCAGAGCTGATCCATCCGTACCGACGGACGACGCGGCAAGTCTCGCGTGCGGCACCAGTCATCGATGAGTTCTTCCGACCGGAAGAAAAGCATGTTGCTTCACGTGAAGACGATGTCCTTCCACCACCCCGCTGCGGGTACCTGGCAGTGAAACAGCCACGTGGAAGGCGCGGGGCCTGACGAGTCCACGCTGAGTTCCAGGGGCGCCCCGGACTGTTCGCAGCGCGAGAGCACCTCCGCGGGACGATGGAGCGCGGCGGGAATGCCCAGCGCATCCCACGCGCAGTTGGCGAAGTACTCCGTGCCATCGACGCGCACGCGATGCGGTGTGGGCACCGCCGAAAACGGTGGCGCCATGCGAATCGCCTCGCCGCCGCGGTCGAGGGCGAGCAGGCGCTGCGCCGCCAGGCGGCCGAAGGAAGCGATCACGTCCTCGCGCGTCGCACCCACCGACGCAGCCACCGCATCAGCAGTCGGCACGCGCCCCGACGCGGCAGTGGCCTGATAGATGGCGAGCTTGACGTCGGTGTCGGAGGTCATGCGTGCCTCGGCGTCTGCGAGAGGTTGTTCATGCGGATACCCGACTACGTCGGGTATTCGTCATGGCGCTTCACCCAGAACGGTCCTCGCCCACCTTCGTCCCGGCCTTTCGGTACGAGGTCGAGATAGTGGTAGTGGATGTTCAGCTTGTCGTTGCCGCGATCATAGCACGAGTACGTGTGGTAGACGGTGCCGTCGGCGTCCTTGACGAATATGCTGTGTCCTTCGCGTTCGCGCGCCTTGGGATCGCGCAGTTCGAAGTTGTACAGCGCACGCTTCGCCTGCATCTCCTCCGGCGTGAAGGACGCCTGATAATCGTAGTTGAAGCCGCTGGCGCCGGACGACACCCAGTCGAACGTCCAACCCATGCGCTTCTGGTACTCGACCAGCTTGTCGTAGGGTGCTCGCGACACCACGACAAACCCCACGTCGCGGTGCGCGAGGTGCACGGGAATGCCGCCGAACCCGTCGGCGCGGAGCGAGCAATGCGGGCACCCTGCCTTGTCGTCCGGATGGAACATGAAGTGGTACACGATCAGCTGACTCTTGCCGGCAAAAAGGTCGCCGAGCGTTTGACGCCCGCGCGCACCGTCAAAGAAGTATTCGGTCGTGACCTTCTCCCAGGGCAAGGCGCGCTGCAACGCGCTCATTTCCTCGGAGAGCCGCGTGAATGCCTTCTCCTTTACCAGCAGCTCGCGACGCTCGGCGAGCCATTCGTCGTGCGACACCACGGGATGATCGGAGTGCGCGCGTGTGCGTTCGTCTGCCATTGAGGCTCCCGCGATGGATTGAAGAGTGAGGCTAGCGAAGAACGCCCGTGATTGGTCGGTGGCCGGATCCGCCAGCGTTCATCGCCATGGTTCGATGCGCCCGGTGCGATCGCTCTGCAACGCGATCCGATTGCCGTCGGGACTCCTCCACCGGCGACCTGTGCCAAAGTGCGAGATGCGGCGCGACCCCGATTTGTCAGCACCCGCGATCGATACATAGAGTGGGACAACGATGGCCACGCATAGCCGCGTGCGGAGGCGACGCTCGGAAGTCATCGAGCTACTCCGACGTGGGACGGTGGGTTGGCCTGCGAGACGACGCCTCTCGGCGAGTCAGCGTGACGCGCGCGAAAGGACGCCGCACACCCGCGCTATCGTTGTCCATATGCCATTGCCAGCCATCAATGGCCTTGCGGTAGACAAAGGTGGTATGAAAGCGGGCAGTCGCTGAATAGCGAAACAGAAACGAGACCGAATCGCCGACGACCTTGCCGCGTCCAACGCCCTGCTGGTCGAACGCGGCGCTGCCGGTGTTGTCCATCCACAGGCAGGCGTACTCACCCGACTTGGGGTCTCGGCCAAAGAGGACGACCGCCTCATACGCCGGGCCGCCACGTGGCGCGCGCTCGCGCGACACTTCGTGCATCTGCACGTACTCGCGCCCCAGCATCCACTCGAACGTCACGTCGTGCGTCGTCTGCTGCCGCGCAATTGTCCCCGTAAGCACCCATCGGCCGACGAGCCGATCAAACAACGAGTCAGCCGACAGCGACTGCGCCGTGAGCGGCGGCGTGCTCAACACGAACAGCGCGAGCAGTCGAAGGAGCGTTCCCGATGCGCTCATCCTGCTCACCTCGCGCCGGACACGGAGTCTGCATCGCCCGGGAGGCGGCGTGTCCCGGCACTCGGGGAGAGTTCCCCGGCGTCGTTCGCGATCGCCGCGTGCTCCGTCGTCGACGAGGGCACGCGCGTCCCGACGCGGCGCAGTGCGGCACGATCGGTCTGCAACAGTCGCACGTACGTGATCCACGACAGCACGGCGGTAGCCGCCGTGAGGCCGCCGAGCAGTGCCAGCAGCCAGCCTGGGGCGCCAACGGCCGCGGCGGCGACCGTGCCTGCCACCAGAATTCCCAGATGCCACGTGAGTGGCATCATCGCCGAAGACTGCGACACGGACGTCGCGGGATGCTCGGCGCGCGATTTGGAAACCAACAAGGGGGACATTGCAGCCTCACTGCCAGATGCGGGGGAGCGGCACCACCGTGACGAGCGCCGCCAGCAGAATCAGCACGCCTCGAATCTTTGCTCGGCGCAGACAATCCGCCAGCGGCGGCGCGGCCGGTCGTGTGGCATCCTCACCCGAGCGATATAGTTCGACATGGCACGACGGCGCTCTCTCGCACGTCTCGTGGTACTGCTCGGACTCGGCGTGATGCCGGTCCATCCGCTGGCCGCGCAGGAGCAGGCTGGCGATAGCGACCATTCCATTCGCGGCGTGCTGCGGAATGGCGCGTTGCTGTCACTGCACGCGCTCACATCTGCCTGCCCGCCCTTCGTCGCGCGCGCCCCGAAGGTGTCGGAAATGTACGTGCCGGAGGACAAGCCGCTGCGCGCGTGGTGCGCGGTGGATTCCACGTATGCCCTTCCCCACGCGGACGGGCGCCGGTGGATGGCCGCGGTCTACGGCACGCGGCTCGAGTACGAGCCCAACGACGAGCAGAAGAAGTACATCCTGACGCCGCGGGATACCGACGTGTTCGTGACCGCCGTGCTCTACTCGGCGGAGTCGGCGCCACCGCGTCCGCCGGCTGCGTCACGCTGGCGCGCCGAATGGATGACGACGGTGGCGCAGCGGCTCGTATACAACGCCTACCCGGAGCTCGTGGGCCGTTCCGATGGCTCCGCGCTCGTCGCCATCCGCTTTTGCATCAATGGCACTGGCGGGTGCTGGCAGGAGTACCTGCACCGCGTGCATGGGCGCTGGACGAAGGTGGAGGAAGCATGGCGCGCGCAGCTCCCTCAATTTTCGGAGGGCGTTGTCGGCAAGGGCGCGGGCATCACGCTGCAGACGCTGAGCGGAAGCTACGGCGTGTACGGACCCGGCGACGGCAACTGCTGCCCTTCGCACGAGCTCTTGGTCGCGCTCACGCTTCGCCGAGATTCGCTCGGCCTCAAGTCGTGGCGCGTGCAGAAGAGCGAGCCGTAGTGGTCGGCCGCGGCAACGCGTTAGGATGAACGCAGTCGTGTGCCGCGCGCCCGCACCGACAGTGCGGCGGAGACCGTCAAGCAGGCACTGAGCACCAGGGCAACGGCCCACACGCCGAACCACGCGCGTGCGCCAAGGTAGTACGCCGTGCCCGCCGCACACAGCATCGACGTGACCAGCATCGCGCCGGCGCGAAGGACGATTGCGCGCCGCGATTCGCTCGTGCGTCGCGTCACCGCCAACACCATCAGGGCGCCCACTCCCGACGATACGGCCATCCACAGCATCCGGAAATCATGCGCCGTGCTCAAGGCGCGCATCGCACCGAAGCCAAACGGTGCGAGTCCGAAGAGGACGGCCGCGAGAACGATAAGACGGGCGCGAGATTGGTCTGCCATTGGTAATCCCGAGGTTCGCTACTGCGCGTGATGAATGGTGGTGCCGCACGAGAGGCTCTTTTAGGTGCCAGCTCGCGGATCGCCGCGATTCTCCTGCACTTCGTACCGAAGCTCCACGATCCCGTTGTTGTACGCCTTGGCTTCCGCGAGATGCAGGGCGACGTCGCGTCCGAGTTTCTCGAAGAATGGGATTCCCTCTCCAATCGCGACCGGCAGGATCGAGTAGCGCACCTCGTCGGCCAGCCCGCGACGCAGGCACTCCGAGCACACGGCACCGCCGCCAACAACCCAAATGCTCTTGAACGCCGGACGCAGGCGGTCATTCACGAACGGCGCGAGATCGCCCGCGTGAAACTCGACGGTGTCGCGTGTTCGCGGCAGGTCGCGCGTGGTGAGGACGAACGTCGGCTTGTCGCCGTACGACCAGCCCAGCCCCTGCGCTTCGAATCGGAGCGCGGTCTCGTACGTGCGCGATCCCATGACATAGCAGTCGATGGTCTTGAGAAACGCGTCAACGAAACCCGGATCCATCGTCGCGCCGTCGGCGAACTCGTCCGAGGTTTCGAGCCAGTCGACGCGTCCGTCCTTGCGGGCGATGAAGCCGTCGAGGCTGGCCGCCATGTGGATTGTTACGAGCGAATCTTGAGTCGTCACGCGCCTATCCGGTTATCGAGGGGGGAACGGTCGCCGTCGTGCGGCCGGCGCTGTCAGGAAGAACGGGCCGGTGCACCTCATCTCCGCCCATGCACAGGGAGGAACAGCAGGCCCACGGCC
>JAHFCU010000046.1 GCA_023249305.1 Gemmatimonadota bacterium | reverse complement strand
GGCAAGCGACTGGGCTTCCTGCTCAAGGAGATGCTTCGTGAAGCGAACACGGCGGGCAGCAAGGCCAACGACGCCGAGATCCAGCGTGACGTGATCGCCATCAAGGAAGAACTCGAGCGGATTCGCGAGCAGGTGGAGAACATCGAATGATCACGTTCCCCATCGTGCTGTCGGCGCCGTCGGGCGCCGGCAAGACCACCATCTACAAGCGGCTGATGGCGGAACGCCGCGATATCGGTTACTCGGTGTCGTGCACCACGCGCCCGCCGCGTCCCGGCGAAGTCGATGGCGTGGACTACCACTTCCTGACGAGCGCGGAGTTTGAGCGTCGCCGTGCGGCCGTCGAGTTCGCCGAGTTTGCGCAGGTGCACGACCACGCCTACGGCACGCTTCGCAGCGAGGTGCAGAAAGTGCTGTCGGGCGGCCAGCACGTGATCATGGACATTGACGTGCAGGGCGCGGCGCAGTTTGCGCGAGCCTTCCCGCAGTCGGTGCTCATCTTCATCATACCGCCTTCAATAGAAGTGCTGGTCGAGCGCCTGAACCGTCGAGGGAGCGAGAGCCGCGATGCGCTGCTGACGCGGCTGCGGAACGCACAGACCGAGTTGCACGAAATCGGCCGGTACCACTATGTGGTGGAGAACGATGCGTTGGAGCCCGCGGTCGCGCGGGTGTCGGCCATCATTGATGCGGAAATGACGCGGCGCGAACGGGCGCCGAAGCTGGACGAGCAGGTCGCGGGCCTCATTGCCCGCCTCGAGCACGAGATTTCGAATTACGTCTAACCCGGAAGGCGAACATGCGAGTTTTCACCCCGAGCGAAGTCACGATCCACGCGACCAACAAGTACCTCTCGGTGTTGGTGGCCGCGAAGTACTCGCGCGTCCTCAATGAGTTCCCGCGTATGGGCTCGAAAGCGGGCGAGAAGAAGCTGACGACGCGTGCGCTCGAAGAGCTCAGCGAAGGGCGCATCGAGTATCGCGTGGTGCCGCGCCGCCGCGCCGCTGAGTAGCGGCGCCGCCGGAGCGACTGATGCGCCCCTTTGACGGGCGGCGCGTCCTCCTTGGCGTCACCGGAGGCATCGCCGCCTACAAGTCGGCGACGCTGGCGCGAGAACTCACGCTCGCCGGCGCCGAAGTGGACGTCGTGCTCACGCGATCGGCGCGAGAGTTCGTGGGCGCGGTGACGTTCGAGGCGCTCACCGGTCGCCCCGTGCACGACCAACTGGTCGCCGCCGGCCACGCTCTCGATCACATCCGACTCCCGCGCACCGCCGACATTATCGTGGTCGCTCCGGCAACCGCCGATTTTATTGCGCGCGCTGCTGCTGGCCGCGCAGATGACTTGCTGGCCGCGTCGCTGCTCGCCGCTGGCAAGGCGCCGGTGCTCATTGTTCCCTCGATGAACGACCGGATGTGGGCGCATACGCAGGTGCAGCAGAACACCGCGCGACTGCGCGCGATCGGCTATCACGTGCTCGACCCCGAGACGGGGCCACTGGCCAGTCGCGAAGAAGGGAGCGGTCCGGGTCGCATGCCCGAACCCGCAGCCATTCGCGCGCACATTGCGCGGCTGCTCGAACCAACTTCTGTGCTTGGCGGCAAGCACATGGTGGTGTCGGCCGGACCGACGCGCGAGGCGCTGGACCCGGTACGCTTTCTCAGCAACCAGTCCACGGGGAAGATGGGCGTCGCGCTTGCTGCAGCCGCCTGGCGACGCGGCGCGACCGTGACGCTGGTCGCCGGACCGCTCGGTGTCGATGCGCCTACTGGGCCGCGCCTCGTCGCGGTGGAGACGACGCAGGAGATGGCCGATGCGGTGCGAGACGCGCTCGAGACCGCGGACGCGCTGATCATGGCCGCGGCGCCCGCCGATTTCCGTCCGCAGGCTGTCGCGAAGCAGAAGATGAAGAAGCGCGCCGCCGCGCCAGCCATCGCACTCGAGTTCACGACCGACATTCTGCGGGCCACGCGCGACGCGCGACGCCCCGGCTGTGTAATCGTGGGGTTTGCGCTCGAGACGGAAGATCTCGAGGCGTCGGCCCAGGCGAAGCTCGAGGCAAAGAGTCTTGACCTGGTCGTCGCCAATCGCGTGGGTGCGGACTCCGGCTTCGGCGCCGACACCAACCGCGTGACGCTACTCGGGCGCGACGGACGTCGCGACGAGCTGCCATTGCTGGGCAAGGACGAGGTGGCCGACGCCATTCTCGACCGCGTCGCCGGGCTGTTCCATGGACGCTAGGGAGAGGTTGCGGCTCTATCTGGAGCAGCGTCGCGAGTTGGGAGAGTCGGAGTTTGTGCTCGACTCGCTCCCCGTGGATGAGGTGCTGCGACTGCTGGGCGACACGCCGGCATCGGCGTCACGCCGCGGCGCCGCATCGTCGCGCGAACCGGAAGCCGGGCTGAAGCCAAGAGATGCGACCCCTGTGAACACCTCAAACTGGCGCGATACGCTGAACTCGATCGGAGCTGAGGCGCCAAGCAAGAGAGCGACAGCCAAGGTCCGCCCACCAGCTCCCAAGCCGATGTCATCGGAGCACGCGGCCGATCCAGCGCCGGCGCCGACGCCGGGAGCCGGGATCATCGTCGGGAGTCCGATGGGCGAGCTGCTTCCAGGTCCGTTGGCTGCCGCCCGGTCGCTCGACGATGTTGCGCGGCACGTCGCGAGTTGCGAAGCGTGCTCGCTGTTCCGAACCGCGAAGAATCACGTGCCGGGCGAGGGCAACCCACACGCCGGCTTTGTCTGTGTCGGCGAGGCGCCGGGTCAAACTGAAGACGAGCTCGGCCGGCCCTTCGTGGGACGGGCCGGCGAACTGCTGACCAAGATCCTCGAGGCCATTCAGTTCAAGCGCGAAGACGTCTTCATCTGCAACGTGCTCAAGCACCGCCCGCCCGGAAACCGCAACCCGGCTCCGGAGGAAATCAAGGCGTGCAGCCCGTACCTCATGCGTCAGCTCGAGCTGCTGCAGCCTCGGGTGATCGTGGCCCTCGGGACCTTCGCCGCACAGACGCTGCTGCAGACCACACAGCCGATCGGTAAGTTACGGGGGCTCGTCCACCGTTTTCACGGTGTTCCCCTGATCGTCACGTACCATCCAGCCGCGCTCCTGCGGAATCCCGCGTGGAAGCGCCCGACTTGGGAAGATGTCCAGCTCGCCCGCCGAATTTTCGATTCCTCAGCCCAAGGCTGACCCGTTCCGCGACCGGCGTCCTCCGTATTCGGAGGAGGCGGAGCAGGCCGTGCTCTCGGCCATGCTCCTCGACGCCGATGCGGTCTCGCGCGCCTCGGAGCTGGTGGACGAGACGATGTTCTATCGCGAGCCGCACCGGCGGATCTTCAAGGCGATGATCGCGCTCCACCGAGAAAACTCCGCGGTAGATCCGCTGACGCTCTCGAATGAACTGGACCGCGTGGGTTCGCTCGAGGTGGTCGGCGGCAAGGATTACCTGGCGACGCTCATTGACATCGTGCCCACGACGGCGAACGTCGAGCACCACTGCCGGATCGTGCGCGAGAAGGCGCTGCGCCGACGCCTCATCGAGGTGGCGACCGGGATCGTGACCGAGGCATATGAGGGGCAGCAGGTCGCCCACGAGCTCATCGACCTCGCCGAGCACAAGATCATGGAGGTCGGCAAGGAGCGCGGCGCCGAAGGGTTCGTGCGCATCAAGAACCTGCTCTGGTCGGCGATGGAGCGCATTGACGCGCTCCGCGCGAGCGGCGGCGACATCACGGGCGTGCCGAGCGGCTTCCCAGACCTCGACAAGATGACGCTCGGCTTCCAGCGCTCCGACTTGATCGTCATCGCGTCTCGGCCCTCGATGGGCAATACGGCGCTGGTGCTGAACATGGCGCAAAACGCGGCCATCGACCGCAACGTTCCGGTGGCGTTCTTCTCCCTCGAAATGAGTAGAGAGCAGCTCCTGCTCCGCATGCTCGCTTCGGAGGGTCGCGTGGACGCGCAGCGCATTCGCAGTGGCAAGCTCACCCAGGACGACGACGCGCAGCTCGCGCGCGCCGCGGGCTTTCTCGGCAACGCGCCGATCTGGGTGGATGATTCGCCGGGCCTCAGCATCTACGACATCCGCTCGCGGGCGCGGCGGCTCAAGGCGACCGCCGACATCGGGCTGGTCGTCGTCGACTACCTGCAGCTCATCCAGCCGCCGCCGGATTCGGAGAACCGCACGCAGGAAATTTCGCAGATCTCGCGCGCGCTCAAGATGCTGGCCAAGGAGCTCGACACGCCGGTCGTCGCGCTGTCGCAGCTCTCGCGCAGCGTCGAGCAGCGTACTGACAAGCGTCCGTTGCTTTCCGACCTGCGCGAGTCTGGCTCCATCGAGCAGGACGCCGACGTCGTGATGTTTATCTACCGCCCGGAGTATTACGAGGGCGCGTACGATGAGCAGGGCGCTCCGAAGATGCTGAAGGACACGAACCTGCCGCTCGATGGCCTCGCCGAAGTCATCATCTCCAAGCACCGCAACGGTCCCACGGGGATGGCGCGGCTGAACTTCCGCAAGCAGTTCACACGGTTCGAGAGCTACACGTCGCGCTCGGTGGGCTAATGGCCGCGAAGGCCAGGACCACCTACCGCTGCACGGAATGCGGCGCCGACCACGCCAAGTGGCAGGGGAAGTGTGACGCATGCTCTGCGTGGAACACGCTCGTCGAGGAGATCGTCGCCCCGAGCGCGGCGAAGCGCAGTGAGCGGCGCGGCAACGGATCGATGGGGTTTGCGCAAGGCGGGGCGGTGCTGCCGACGCCGCGCCTTCGCGAGGTGGCGGGCACCGAGAGCCATCGCTTGCGCACGGGGCTCGCCGAGTTCGACTTCGTGCTCGGCGGCGGCGTGGTGCCTGGTTCGATGGTGCTCGTCGGCGGCGAGCCGGGCATTGGCAAGTCCACGATCCTCCTGCAGGTCGCGGCGCGCCTCGAGTCAGGTGGGCATCGCGCGCTCTACGTCAGCGGTGAAGAGTCGCCGCTGCAGGTGAAGCTGCGCGCCGATCGGCTGGGCAGCGGATCGCTCGACGTCGCGCTGCTCGGCGAGACCAACCTCGAGACGATCCTTGCTACGGCCCACGAACGACAGCCCGCCGCGCTCATGGTGGACTCCATCCAGACGGTGTACACGGGCGATCTTGAGGGTGCTCCGGGCAACGTGGGGCAGGTGCGCGAGTGCGCGGCGCGGTTGATGCGCTTCGCGAAGGAGAGCGGCACGGCCGTCTTCGTCGTCGGTCACGTGACCAAGGGCGGCGGCATCGCGGGGCCGAAGACCCTCGAGCACATCGTGGACACGGTGCTCTACTTCGAGGGGGAAGGGTCGCTCGACCACCGCGTCCTGCGAGCCACGAAGAACCGCTTCGGTTCGGTGGACGAGATCGGCGTCTTTCGCATGACCACCGAAGGCTTGATCCCGGTGGAGAATCCGAGCGCACTCTTCCTCGGCGATCGCGCCGATGTGGTGAGTTCGGGGAGCGCGGTCACCGCGCTCATTGAGGGCTCGCGGCCGGTGCTGCTCGAGATCCAGGGGCTCGCGGCCAAGGCAGGCTTCGGGACGCCGCAGCGGGTGAGCACGGGCTTCGATGCCCGCCGCCTTGCGCTCTTGCTCGCGGTGCTCGACAAGCGCGCGGGGTTGTCGTTCGCGCAACTCGATGTCTTCCTCAATGTCGTCGGTGGTGTGCAGGCGGGCGAGCCCGCGGCCGACCTCGCCGTCGCCGCCGCCCTCGCATCGTCTGTGTACGACCGCCCGTTGCCGCGCGATGCAGTCTTTGTAGGCGAGCTCGGACTTGGCGGTGAGATCCGCCCCGTGTCGCAGGTCGATCGCCGCTTGCTGGAAGCGGAGAAGATGGGAATGCGTACGGCGTACGTCGCCACGCGCGGGCAGCCGCGGCGCGCGCCGAAAGTGCTAAAGGTGGCCGGCGTCGCCGATATCACCGAGCTGCTGAGGGAGCTGTTCCGGTGAGCGCCGCTGACGTTGGCGTGGTCATCGTCGCCGCCGGCTCGTCGTCGCGCATGGGTGATGGCGAGCTCAAGCAGTTCAAGTGGATCGCCGGCAGGCCGATGCTGTTGCACTCGTTGCAGCTCTTCCAGTCGCGCGCCGACGTTGCGATGGTGGTTTGTGTCGTGCCGCGTGAATACGCCGGCGATCCGCCGCCATGGATCTTCCAGAGCGACAGCGAGCGGCTGCTCCTCTCCGTCGGCGGACGCACGCGCGCCGAGAGCGTCCGCAACGGAATCGCCGACCTCCCGGCGTCATGCGCGATCATCCTCGTGCACGACGCCGCGCGACCGCTGGTGCCGATGCCGGTCGTGGACCGCGTCGTGGATGCGGTGCGCGCAGGCACGTCGGCGATTGCTGCGCTTCCGGTGGTCGATACACTCAAGGAAGTGGATGGCGGTGGGCGCATCGTTCGCACGGTGCCGCGCGACGGCCTGTGGCGCGCGCAGACACCGCAAGGATTCTCTCGCGATGTACTACTGCGCGCGCATCGCGCCGCCATCGACGGCGGCTATGACGCGACTGATGACGCCGCGCTCGTCGAACGGATCGGCGAGCCAGTGGTGGTGGTGCGGGGGAGTGAGCACGCCATGAAGGTGACCGAGCAGGCCGACTTCAGTCGGGCGGAGGCGATCCATGGGCTCGCCGACTGACCTGCGGCCGGTTCCGTTCTGGTCGCCCGCCGAGATTGACAGCGCGATTCCGCGCGCGATCGCGCATGTGCAGGGCGGTGGCCTGCTCGCCTATCCCACGGAAACGATCTACGGATTCGGCGGCGCCATTGACACTGACGCCGTGGGCGTGCTGGTTGGACTCAAGAATCGTCCGCTCGGCAAGCCGTTTCTCTTGCTCGTCTCGAGCAGTGCGATGATCGGTCGGCTTGGCCTGCACATGACGGGCGCGGCGTCGATGCTCGCGGCGCGCTTCTGGCCCGGCCCACTGACGCTCGTGCTGCGCGGCGCTGAGCATCGAGTGCCGGCGCGCCTCCGCGGCCCGGAGGGCGGCGTCGCGGTTCGCTGGACGTCGCATCCCGCGTTGCAGCGCCTCATCGCGTCGCTCGGCGATCCGCTCACGTCGACCAGCGCCAATCGGCCGCGTCAGCCGGCGGCGCTCTCGGCGAGTGAAGTGATCGCGAACTTCCCGCAGCAGGTGGCGATGGGCCGGCTCATGGTGCTCGACGGCGGCCGCCTTGAAGCGTCGGCGCCGTCGACCGTCGTGGATTGCACCGGACCGCACCTCCGCGTCATTCGCCCTGGCGCGCTGCCCGCCGCGGACTTGCGAACGGCGGTCCCCGATCTCGTCGGCGATCAATGAGCCGCAGCGTCCTCTTCGTATGCACGGGCAATACGTGCCGCAGCCCGCTCGCCGAGGCGATGGCGCGCAAGCTGGCGGCGGATCATCGCCTAAATGTCATCTTCTCGAGCGCCGGCACCAGCGCGTGGCAGGGCTCTCCCGCATCCGACGGTTCCATCCTCGTCGGGCTCGAGAGGTCGCTGGATCTCTCGACGCATCGCGCACGAGCGCTCACGCGGGAACTCGTGGATGAAGCCTCGCTCGTCCTCTGCATGGGCGCGCATCACGTAGCCCAGGCGCAAGCGCTCGGGGGTGACGGGAAGGCATTCCTCCTCGCCGACTACGCGGCACGCACCGCCACCGGGCGCTCCATTCACGATCCGTTTGGCGAAGGGCTTGATGCCTATCGACGCATGGCCGACGACCTCGACGTCGAGATCCCACGCGCGGTGAGCCGGCTCGCGGACGAGGCGTTCGACGCGGGGGCGTCGTGAACCGACTCCCTAGCCGGCTAGTGATCATCGGGCATCCCGTCGCGCACTCGCTGTCACCGCTGTTCCAAAATGCCGCGCTGCGTCGTGCCGGTCTGTCGCTGACCTATGAGGCGTTTGATGTGGCGCCAGCCAAGCTCGCCGAAGCTGCCGCCCGTCTTCGTCAGATCGGGGCGAGCGGAAATGTCACGGTGCCGTACAAGGCGGCGTTTGCGGCCCTCTGCGACACACTGACGCCAATCGCCGAGCGCGTCGGAGCGGTCAACACCTTCTGGGTGGACGAAGGCGCGCTCGTGGGAGACAACACCGACGTGGGTGGCTTCGAGCAGGCGGTGTCGCAGGCGTTCGGCGCGGATCGTAACTGGCAACGCGTGGCACTCATCGGCGCGGGCGGTGCCGCCGCAGCCGTTGCGGCGGCCGTCGAGCGCTGGCCGGGCGCCAGTGTTGCGCTCTGGTCGCGTGGCGCCGAGCGAATGGAGCGGCTGGCGGAGCGATTTGCCATCGTGCAGCCGGCGGCGTCGCAGGAGTCGGCGCTTGCCGGCGCGCAACTCGTGGTGAACGCCACGCCGCTCGGGCTCGAGGTCGACGATGCGTTCCCTGTGCCGATTCACCGACTGGCGCCGCGCGCCTGCGTCTTTGACCTCGTCTACCTGCGTGCCGAGACGGCGTGGGTGCGTGCGGCGCGAGCGGCGGGGCATCCCGCCGTTGACGGCTTGGGCATGGTCATCGCGCAGGGGGCGCTGGCGTTCGAACGGTGGTTTGGCCTTGTCCACGACCGCGAGGCGATGTGGGCGTCCGTGCAGGGTTGATCGAGCGATGGCGCGCCGCAGCGAGCGGCGCGCTGGCGTTTGCGTTTCCGCGGGCCTGTGTGGCGTGCGGTTCGGGCATGGGCGTCCGCGACGAAGGCGTTGTATGCGGCACGTGCTGGAGCCGACTTCCTCACTTGCCGAAGCCGTGGTGCGCGCGCTGCGGTCATCCGCGGCCAGTCGCCGCCGAATCGGACTGCGCCGTCTGTCGCCTGCTCGACGCACGCTGCACGGCCGCCCGCTCGGTCTGCTGGGTGCCGCACGCACAGAGCACGCCGCTGCTGGCCGCGCTCAAGTACCAGGGATGGTGGGCGGTCGCGGACGCGATGGCTGAGCGCATGGTACGAACGGGACGCGACCTGCTTCGCGACGACGCCACGCCCTGCTTTGTCCCAGTGCCGCTCGCACCCTCGCGTCTGCGCGAACGCGGCTACAACCAGAGTGCGCACCTGGCGCAAGCGCTCGCGCGGCGCTCGCGTGGGACGATGCTGGACCATGCGCTCGTGCGGGTTCGTACGACTGTTTCGCAAACGCAATTGACACCCGCCGAGCGCAGGGCGAACGTACACGATGCGTTCGCCGTGCCGGCGCAGCGCCGCGCCGCGATTCGCGGCCGTTCGCTCGTGCTGGTGGACGACGTACTCACTACGGGCGCCACGTTGAACGCGTGCGCTGCCGCGCTGCTGGAGAGCGGGGCGTCCGACATCAGGTACTGGACCTTCGGGCGGGCGCGCAGTGACGCCGACCGCCCCTGATTCCTACGGGAGTTCGACAGATGGCACTCAAGGTTGGCATCAACGGGTTTGGCCGCATCGGGCGGCAGGTCTTGCGCATCGCCAAGGAGCAGAACGCGGCGATTGAGTTCGTCGCGGTGAACGATCTCACGGACACCAAGACGCTCGCGCACCTCTTCAAGCACGACTCAGTGCATCGCGCGTACAAGGGTACGGTCTCGTACGACGAGTCGTCGATCACGGTCGACGGCCAGAAGATCCGCGTTTTCAAGGAGAAGGATCCTGCGAACCTGCCGTGGAAGGACCTCGGGGTCGAAGTGGTGCTCGAGAGCACCGGCAGGTTCACCGATGCAGAGGGCGCCCGGAAGCACATCGCTGGCGGCGCCAAGAAGGTCATCATCTCCGCCCCGGGGAAGAACGAAGACTTGACGGTCGTGCTCGGCGTGAATCAGGACAAGTACGATCCGGCGAAGCACCACATCGTCTCGAACGCGTCGTGCACCACCAACTGCCTGGTGCCGTTGGTCAAGGTCATTCGCGACAGCTTCGGCTTCAAGCACGCGTCCATGGTGACGATCCACTCGTACACCAACGACCAGAACATCCTCGACCTGCCGCACAAGGACCTGCGGCGTGCGCGTGCGGCGGCGCTGTCCATCATTCCGACGACCACCGGCGCGGCCAAGGCGACGTCGCTCGTCATCCCCGAAGTGAAGGGGAAGATTGACGGCATCGCGATCCGCGTTCCCACGCCCGACGTCTCGCTCACCGAACTCACCGTGGAAGTGGAGAAGGCCACGACCATCGCCGACGTCAACGCCGCGTTCAAGGCGGCGGCAGCGGGCGCCCTCAAGGGCATCCTGCAGTACGCGGAAGAGGAACTGGTCTCGGTGGACTACATCGGCAACCCGCATTCGTGCATCCTGGATTCGAAGTGCACAAATGTCATTGACGGCACCATGGTGAAGGTGTCGGGTTGGTACGACAACGAATGGGGCTACTCGGTGCGGTGCGTGGACCTGCTGAAGTTCGTTGGCGAGCGGCTCTAGGAGCTGATCATGAACAAGCGCACCGTCGCCAACCTGGCGCCGGCGGAGATGAAGGGACGGCGCGCCCTCGTTCGCGTGGACTTCAATGTCCCGCTGGGCGAGGGCGGCGCCGTAACCGACGACACCCGCATTCGCGCCGCGATCCCCACGCTGCAGCTGCTGATCAAGGGCGGCGCTCGCGTGGTGCTCTGCTCCCATCTGGGCCGTCCGAAGGGCGGTCCGGATCCGAAGTACTCACTCGCCCCGGTCGCCAAGCGATTGCGAGAATTGCTCGGCAGGCCGGTCACGTTTTGCCCATCGGTCGTAGGCACCGACGCGGAAGCCGCGACCAAGGCGCTCAACGACGGCGACGTTCTCTTGGTCGAGAACACGCGCTTCGAGAAAGGCGAGGAGAAGAACGACGCCGCGCTGGCTGAGGCGATGGCGAAGCTCGGCGACTTCTACGTGAACGACGCGTTCGGCTCGGCGCATCGCGCGCACTCGAGCACGGAGGCGGTAGCCAAGTTGATGCACCCAGCAGTCGCTGGACTACTGATCGAGAAGGAGCTCGAGTACCTCGGCAACGCACTCGATAGGCCGAAGCGTCCCTTTGTCGCCATCCTCGGCGGCTCCAAGATCTCCGGCAAGATTGACGTTATTGACGCGCTGCTGCCGAAGGTGGATGCGCTGCTCATCGGCGGCGCGATGGCCTGCACGTTCTTCAAGGCCATGGGCTTCGAAACGGGCGCGTCGCTCGTCGAGCCGGATCGCGTCGACATGGCCAAGGCGTTGGTCGAGCGCGCCGGCAGCGTCCTGATCCTTCCGCACGACGCCATCGTGGCGCCCACGGTTGCCGAAGGCGCCAAGGCGCGCGCAGTGAAGCGCGATCAGATTCCGGCGACGGAAGCGATGCTCGACATCGGACCCGAGACGGCAGCGTCGTACGCGCGGGCGATTCTCAGCGCCAAGACGGCGGTGTGGAACGGCCCGATGGGCGTCTTCGAGACGCCGCCGTTCGATACCGGCACGAACACAATCGCCCAGGCAATGGCCGAGGCTTCGGCAAAGGGATGCACGACGGTCGTAGGCGGAGGCGATTCCGCGGCAGCCGTGGAAGCGGCGGGTCTCGCCGCCAAGATGAGTCACGTCTCGACGGGTGGCGGCGCTTCCCTCGAATTCCTCGAGGGGAAAGTGCTGCCGGGCGTCGCGGCCTTGGACGACAGGATATGAAGCAACCGATCTTTGCCGCCAACTGGAAGATGAATCACGCGCCGGCGGACGCGACGGCATTCATACGCACGTTTCTCGCGAACTTCGGCAAGCGGCAGGATCGCAGCGTGATTTTCTTTCCACCGGCGCTGTCGTTCGGCGCCGTCGTGGGCGCGCTCAAGGACCGGCCCGACATCCAGCTCGGCGTGCAGAACATCCACTGGGAAGACAAAGGCGCATTTACCGGCGAGAACTCGGGAACCATTGCGCGCGGCGCGGGCGCCAAGTACGCGCTCGTTGGCCACTCGGAACGCCGCCATGTCTTCGGTGAGACTGAGGAGGAAACGGGCAAGAAGGTCGCGGCCGCGACGCGCGCCGGACTCACTCCAATCGTCTGCGTGGGCGAAACGCTCGCACAGCGCGAAGCGGGGGAAACGGAGCAGGTTGTGCTGCGGCAGCTGCGCACCGCGCTCAGCACCGTCAGCCGCGCAGAGGCGGCGAACGCTGTTATCGCCTACGAGCCCGTGTGGGCAATCGGTACCGGCCGAATGGCCACGCCGGCCGATGCGAGCGCCGTGCATCTAGCCATCGGCGCCGAGCTGCGCCGCATACTCGACACCGGGAGCCAAGCAGTGGCCATACTGTACGGTGGGTCCGTGAACCGCGGCAATGCGGCGGATCTTCTGGCAGCACCCGAGGTGGACGGCCTCTTGGTTGGTGGCGCGAGCCTCGATGCCGAGGGGTGGGCGTCTATCGTGCTCACTTGAAATGGGCATGTAAGTCGCTTACGATTCAAGGCTTACCTACGGAAAGACCCCGGGACCCAGATGTTCACACGATTTCTCGTCATACTGCTGATTCTAGACAGCGTCGTGCTCGTCACGGCCATCCTTCTTCAAAGCGGAAAGGGTGGCGGCATGGCGGCGAGTTTCGGCGGCGCTTCTTCGTCTGCCGACGCGCTGCTTGGCACGCGTCAGGCAGGCAACTTGCTGACCAAGGCGAGTTGGTGGGCGGGCGGCATTTTCATCTTCCTCGCGTTCGTCCTGCAGGTAGCCTCGTCACGCAGCCGTACGCCAACGTCGGTGCTTGATCGCGCGGTCGCGACGCCGCCCACGGCGCCGGCGACTCCCTCCTCGCAGAGTGGTGCGCCGCAGAACGTGATTCCGCTGCAAAACGCGCCGGCCGCTCCGGCTTCGACGACGCCGGCCCCGGCTCCCGCGAAGCCGTGACGCCGCAGTGACCACGCTCCTCGACGAACGGCCGGGGTTCCTCCTCCTTGAGGACGGAACCCTTTTTCGTGGCCGCCTAGCCGCGCCCATGAACGCGCCGGCCGTAGCGGAGGTCGTCTTCACCACAAACATGAGCGGCTACCAGGAGGTCTTCACCGACCCTTCGTTCCGCGGGCAAATCGTGGTGATGACTGCACCGATGATCGGCAACTACGGTATCAACCTCGAAGATCCGGAGTCAGCAAAGCCGCAGATCAACGGAGTAGTTGTGCGAGAACTCTCGGCGACCTTCTCGAACTGGCGCGCTTCGGGTAGCCTGTTCGACTATTTGAATGACGCACAAGTTCCAATCCTCATTGATGTTGATACGCGTCGTCTAACGCGTCACTTGAGGACGGTTGGCGTACTCCGCGGAGTCATCGCGGCCGGCTCCGAGATTAGCGAGCAGGCGCTCACCGTTCTTGACGCCTGCCCGCCCATGGCTGGACTCGACTTGGCCTCGATCGTGAGCACCGAAGCCCCGTATGAGTGGAATTCCGGAACGACGGGCGGCCGTCACATCGTTGCCTTCGACTACGGCATCAAACGCAACATCTTGCGGCTGTTTGAGGAGCGCGGCTGCCGCGTGACCGTCGTCCCGTCAAACTGCTCGGCCGAGGACGTGATGGCATTGCGTCCAGACGGGATCTTCCTTTCGAACGGCCCGGGAGACCCGGAGGCGGTTCGATACGCGCCGGCGACGATCAAGTCGCTCGCGGAGCGCAGGATTCCGATCTTCGGCATCTGCCTTGGCCATCAGTTGCTTGGCCTGACGTTCGGTGGCCGCACGATGAAGCTTCCGTACGGACACCGGGGTGGAAACCACCCTGTGAAGGACCTCTCGAGCGGGCGCGTGCTGATCACTTCGCAGAACCATGGATTCGCGGTCGAAGGTGGTGCGGACGGCATTCCAGGCGCCCCGGATCTCGAAGTCACGCACGTGAACCTCAACGACGGCACGATCGAGGGACTGAAGCACAAGTCGTTGCCAATCTTCGCGGTGCAGTATCATCCGGAGGCGGCTCCCGGGCCGCACGATGCGCGTGCGATGTTCGACGACTTCATGAAGGCAGTCGGCGCGTAACCGAAATCCAGCACTCGCGTTAGCATCGGTGCCCTGCTTCCCTCCAAAATTGGGAGCCGGGCACATTCGCGCTTGACACGTCTGGCGTAACATCCTACGTTTTCATCAGTTACGGCATTCTCGCGCCCCTTCCGAGGAAGGAAATGACCAAAGCCGATCTCGTCGAGCGTGTCACCGAGGCCATTGAGCAGACTTCCGGGCCGATGATTTCCAAGAAGGACTGCGCCCGCGTGGTGGACGCATTCCTCGACGCTATCAAGGATGCGCTCAAGGAGCAGCGAAACATCGAGGTGCGCGGTTTCGGCACCTTCAAAATCCGTCAGCGCAAGACTCGCATGGCGCGCAACCCGCGCACGGGTGCGCCGGTCGAGGTGTCGGCGCGACCGGTGCCCGTCTTCAAGCCGTCGAAGGAGCTTCGCGCGATGGTGGCGGGTGTGGACGAGTCCGAACTCTCGGACGACTAGCGAGTTAGCGTGCGACGCACGGCTCCGGTGGCGAGGTCTGCCTCCGGAGCCGTTTGATTTTCTTGGCCCCAGACGGCGGCGTCTGGGCGTCATGAATCGCGCTGCGGAGGGTGCCGCGCGCGCCGCGACCTTTGTTAGCTTGCACTGAATGATCACCCTGGACGTCCTGCTCTTTGCGTCCTACGCCGATGCAGCCGGCGCGCGCAGTGTGCGCGTTTCGGTTCCGGACGGCGCACGCGTTTCGGACGTGGTGCGGGCGGTTCACACCGCCGCGCCGTCCATCGCGTTGCCTGCGCGTCCGCTCGTCGCGGTCAACCACCGCTATGCACTCGCAGACACGGCCGTCGCCGCGAGCGACGAGGTGGCGCTCATTCCGCCCGTGGCCGGCGGCTGATGCGCACCGCGCTCGTCGGCGCACGCATTGACCTCGCGGCGATCGTCGCGGAGGTGACGTCGCCAGACAATGGCGCGCTTTCGCTCTTCATGGGCACCGTGCGCAACGTCAACGACGAGCGCTCGGTGGATGGCATCGAGTACAACGCGTACGCGCCCATGGCTGAGCGCGAGATGGCGCAGATCGCGCGCGAAGCGGGTGACCGGTTCGGCACGGAGCACGTTGTGATCGAGCACCGGACCGGCTTTCTCGCACTCGGAGAGGCGAGTGTGGCCATAGCCGTGGGGCACCCGCGGCGTGCCAATGCGATGGACGCGACACGATGGATCGTGGAGCAACTCAAGCAGCGCGTTCCCATCTGGAAGCTCGAGCATTACACGGATGGCACACGCGAGTGGGTGCAGCACGGGCGCGGCACCAGCAGCACCAGCAGCGCCGCGGCAGGCGCCGTAATACCCGAGTCTGATCGCGCCAGCGCGGGAGTGCGCGATGCGTGATCAGTTCGGGCGCAGCATCGAGTATCTGCGCATCTCGGTCACCGATCGCTGCAACTTCCGGTGCATCTACTGCATGCCGGAGAGTGGCATCACCTGGCTGCCGAAGCCGCAGATCCTCACGTACGAAGAGATCGCGGCGGTCGTGCGCCAACTCGCGCCGCTCGGTCTCACGAGACTGCGCATTACGGGCGGCGAGCCAACGGTCCGGCCGCAGTTGGAGACGCTCATCTCCGAGCTGCACGCGGTGCCGGGTATCGAGGACATTGCGTTGTCAACTAATGGGGCGAAGCTGCCGCAGATGGCCGCCATGTTGCGCTCCGCGGGCCTCAACCGCGTGAACATGAGCGCCGATTCGCTGCGCCCGGAGCGGATCGCGGTTATCGCGCGCCGCGATCTGGGCTTCGATCCTGTTGTCGCGGCGACCGCGGCGACCGCGGCGGGGCTTGACCCGGTGAAGATCAACGTCGTCGTGATTCGCGGCGTGAACGATGACGAAGTCGAGGATTTCGCGACGCTGACGCTGCGCCACGACTGGCACGTGCGCTTCATCGAGCTGATGCCGGTGGGCGACCTTGCGCACACGGAGTTTGCCAACGTCGTGCCCAGCGACGAAGTGCTCGCGCGCATCACGACGCGCTTCGGAGCGCTCGACCCGGCCAACGGACCCACGCGTGGCAACGGGCCCGCTCGCTACCAGCGCATTCCGGGTGCCGCGGGAACGATTGGCGTGATCACGCCGCTGACGCACACATACTGCGACTCGTGCAATCGCGTGCGACTGACCGCCGACGGCCGACTGCGGACGTGCCTGTACGGCGATCACGAGGTGAATCTCCGCGACGCGCTGCGCGCCGGAGAGCCGCTGCGGCCGCTGTTCGAGCGAGCGCTGGCTGAGAAGCCGAAGGAGCACGAACTGCTCAAGCTGCGCGTCGGCGGACTGAAAGCGCTAAGCGAGGTCGGTGGGTAGGGGATTCCATTTGTTGGCGTAGGGCAAACGGAGCCAGTATTGCGGGAGTAATCGCGTTTACATCCGCGCGCGACAACCATAAATTTGCGGCCGTCCCGGCAACATTGTCGCGTACACTTTTCCTGCCACTCATATGGTCAACAAGATTACCGTGGTCGGGGCCGGCAATGTCGGCGCCACGACCGCCCAGCGCATCGCCGAGAAGGAACTCGCCCGTTCCGTCGTGATGGTAGACATCGCCGACGGCATTCCGCAGGGGAAGGGACTCGACCAGTGGGAATCGGCGCCCATCGAGCTCTTTGACTCCCGCGTCACCGGTAGCACCGGCTACGAGACGTCGGCCGGCTCCGACGTGGTCGTGATCACCGCCGGCATCGCGCGCAAGCCGGGCATGTCGCGCGACGATCTACTGAACACGAACGCCGGCATCGTGAAGTCGTGCGCCGAGCAAGTGAAGGCGACGTCGCCGAACGCAATCGTCATCGTCGTGTCCAACCCGCTCGACGTGATGTGCTACGTCGCCAAGGAAGTCACAGGTTTCCCGCGCGAGCGCGTCATCGGTATGGCGGGCATCCTCGACACGGCCCGCTTCCGCTCGTTCATCGCCGAGAAACTCGACGTCTCCGTGCGCGACATCCAGGCGATGGTGCTCGGCGGCCACGGCGACACGATGGTCCCGCTCATCAGCTACACTTCGATCAGCGGCATTCCGATCACGCAGTTCCTGACAGCGGAAGAACTCGCACCGCTCGTGGACCGTGCGCGCAACGGCGGCGCCGAGATCGTGAAGTACCTGAAGACCGGTTCCGCGTACTATGCGCCGTCGTCGGGTGCGGTGCAGATCGTCGAAGCGATCGTCAACGACCAGAAGCGGATTCTCCCGTGCTCGGCGTGGCTTGAAGGCGAGTATGGCATGAAGGGGTTGTATCTCGGCGTGCCGTGCAAGCTGGGGCGCAAGGGACTCGAGAAGGTGGTCGAAATCGACCTCTCCGCAGACGAGAAGGCCGCGTTGGCGAAGAGCGCCGACGCGGTGCGCGAGCCGATGAGTGTCGTGAAGTTGTAAGCTGGTGGTGCGGGGTCGGCCGAGCGCCGACCCCGCACCGTATCCTGGTCCACGAGCAGCGGACGGCGGCCGACGGCGCGTCGCATGGGGTCCGTGTTCGCTCCCAACCTCTGGGACATGCTCAAGTTCTGGAACTCCTCGGTCGGCAAGAAGGTGGTGATGGGCGTCACGGGGTTGGTCCTCGTGGGCTTCGTCATCGGTCACATGGCCGGCAACCTGCAGATCTTCATGGGGCAGGTGCGCTACAACGCGTACGCGAAGCTCCTCCAGGAAGACATCATCGAAGTCACGTGGGCGGTGCGCATCGCGCTGCTCGTGTCGGTCATCCTGCACGTGCTTTCGGCCTGGCAGTTGACGCAACGTGCGTGGGCCGCGCGGCCGGTGGACTATTCGATCCGCGAGGCACAGGTCAGCACGTACGCGTCGCGCACGATGCGCTGGGGCGGCGTCTTCCTGTTCGTCTTCCTCGTCGTGCACCTCGGGCAGTTCACTCTCGGTTGGAAGTGGCTGCTCCCCGAGTTCATCCGGGGCGCCGCCTACGGCAATGTGGTGCTCGCCTTCGAGCGGCCGCTGTGGGTGGCGTTCTACCTGCTGGCGATGTTCTTCCTGCTGCTGCACCTGGTCCACGGGACGTGGGCGGTGCTGCGCACGCTTGGCGTGGCGAAGAACGCCGCGGAGCCTCTGGCGCGGCGCATTCCCTGGATCATCGCCCTCGTCGTGACCGTGGGCTTCAGCCTTGTGCCGCTGGGCGTTGCGCTCGGCGTCGTGCGCTGAGGCGGAGATGCATATGAAACTCGACTCGAAGATTCCGTCTGGTCCGCTCAAGGACAAATGGGACAAGCACCGCTTCGAGATGAAGCTGGTGAATCCCGCCAACAAGCGGAAATACCACGTGATCGTGGTGGGGAGCGGGCTGGCGGGCGCGAGCGCCGCGGCCTCGATGAGTGAGTTGGGCTACAACGTCAGCTGCTTCGCGTACCAGGACTCGCCGCGGCGCGCGCATTCCATCGCGGCGCAGGGCGGCATCAATGCGGCGAAGAACTATCGGAACGACGGCGACAGCATCCACCGGTTGTTCTACGACACCGTGAAGGGCGGGGACTTTCGTGCCCGCGAGGCGAACGTGTACCGCTTAGCCCAAGTGTCGAACAGCATCATTGACCAGTGCGTGGCGCAGGGCGTGCCGTTCGGGCGCGAGTACGGCGGCCTGCTGGCCAACCGGTCGTTCGGGGGCGCGCAGGTGAGCCGCACGTTCTACGCCCGCGGCCAGACGGGACAGCAACTGCTGCTCGGCGCGTATCAGGCGCTCGAGAAGGAAATTGCGCGGGGCGGCGTGACGATGTACAACCGCCACGAAATGCTTGATCTCGTGGTCGTGAACGGCGTGGCACGCGGCATCGTGACGCGCGACATGGTGACCGGGGCGGTGGAAGCGCACGTGGCCGACGCGGTGGTGCTCGGCACGGGCGGGTATGGGAACGTCTTCTACCTCTCAACCAACGCCAAGGGCTGCAACGTCACGGCCACGTATCGCGCCTACAAGAAAGGCGCGGCCTTCGCCAACCCGTGTTACACGCAGATTCACCCGACGTGCATTCCGGTGGCGGGCGAACACCAGAGCAAGCTGACGCTCATGTCGGAGTCGCTGCGCAACGACGGGCGGGTTTGGGTGCCTAGGCGCAAGGAAGACTGCGACAAGAAGCCGTCGGAGATTGCCGAGGAAGACCGCGACTACTATCTGGAACGCAAGTATCCGAGCTACGGCAATCTCTCGCCGCGCGACATCTCGAGTCGTGCCGCGAAGGAAGCGTGCGATGAAGGGCGCGGCGTGGGGCCGGGCGGGCGCGGCGTCTACCTCGACTTCAGCGACGCCATCGGGCGGCTCGGGGCGAAGGAGATCGGCGAGCGATACGGAAACCTGTTCGAGATGTACCAGCGCATCACCGATGAAGACCCCTATCAGGTGCCGATGCGCATCTACCCTGCCGTGCACTACACGATGGGCGGGCTCTGGGTGGACTACAATCTCGAGACGACGATCCCCGGCCTCCATTGCATCGGCGAAGCGAACTTCAGCGACCACGGCGCAAACCGGCTTGGCGCGAGCGCGCTGATGCAGGGTCTGGCCGACGGGTACTTCGTCCTGCCGTACACGATCGGCCACTACCTCGCTTCGAACACGTTCGAGAAAGTCACCACCGACCACCCCGAGTTCCAGGCGGCGCTCGAGTCGGTGAAGACACGCACGGCGACGTTGCTCGGCGTCAAGGGCACGCGCACCGTGGACTCGTTCCACAAAGAGCTCGGCAAGATCCTGTGGGAGAAGTGCGGCATGGCGCGCAACGCCGACGGCCTCAAGCAGGCACTGCAGGAGATTCCCGTGTTGCGCGACGAGTTCTGGAAGAACGTGACGGTGCCCGGGAGCGGCGACTCATTCAATCAGTCGCTCGAGAAGGCCGGTCGCGTCGCCGACTTCATGGAGTTTGCCGAGTTGATGGTGACCGACGCGCTGCATCGCGAGGAGTCGTGCGGCGGCCACTTCCGCGAGGAGCATCAGGAAGCGGGCGAAGCCAAGCGTAACGACGAGCAGTTCGCGTACGTGGCCGCCTGGGAGTACGCCGGCGACGGCAAGGCGCCCGTGCTCAACAGGGAGCCGCTCGAGTTTGAGAGCGTCCATCTCGCCACCCGCAGCTACAAGTGAGTGACTGACGAATGTCTGGAACCATGAAGATCACACTCAAGGTCTGGCGGCAGGCGGATCCCACCGCGCCCGGCGCGTTCGAGGAGTACGTGGCGCCGGATGTCAGCCCCGACATGTCGTTCCTCGAGATGCTCGACGTCGTGAACGAGCGGCTCATCGAGGGTGGCAAGGATCCCATCGCGTTCGACCACGATTGCCGCGAGGGGATCTGCGGCATGTGCGGCCTGATGATCAACGGCGCCGCGCACGGGCCGAGCAAGCTGACGACGACGTGTCAGTTGCACATGCGCTCGTTCAAGGACGGCGATCACATCACGATCGAGCCGTGGCGCGCGAAGGCGTTCCCGGTGATCCGTGACTTGGTGGTGGATCGCACGCCGCTCGATCGCATTATCCAGGCCGGCGGGTTCATCTCGGTGGCGACGGGCTCGCCGCAGGACGCCAACGCGCTGCCCATCGGCAAGCCGGACGCGGACGAATCCATGGACGCCGCGGCGTGCATCGGCTGTGGGGCGTGCGTGGCCGCGTGCCCGAACGCGTCGTCCTCACTCTTCACCGCGGCGAAGATCAGCCATCTCGGTTTGCTCCCGCAGGGTCAGCCAGAGCGATATCGCCGCGCACTCAAGATGGTCGCGCAGATGGACCTCGAGGGGTTTGGCGGCTGCACGCTGTTCGGCGAGTGCATGGCCGCGTGCCCGAAGGGCATCAGCATTGATTTCATCAAGCGGATGCACGGCGACTATCTCTGGGCCGCGGTGACGGAGAAGCCGGAGAAGGTGACGCTCGGCTCCGGTTGACGATGGAGAACCGTTCAGAGGCCGGGTGACGACGAAATGAGGGTGCGTTGCGTGTTGCGCTGCGGCGTGCTGGCGGTTGGCTCGCTCAGCATGGGAGGGCGCGCGGCGGTCGCGCAGGGCGGCGTAGCACAGGCTTTCACTCCACGAAGCGTGGACGTGCAAGCGATTTCGCTGCTCGGTGACACGCTTCGCGTCTTGCCGCTCGCGCCTGCCACGAGGGCCCGGTATGAGGCCCAACTCGCCGACGCACGACGGGCGTACGAGCGCGCCCCCGCCGAACTCGACTCGATCATCTGGTACGGCCGTCGACTTGCATACCTCGGCCGCCTGCGCGAAGCGATCGAGGTGTACACGGACGGACTCAGGCGCTTTCCGGAGAATCCGTGGCTGCTGAGGCACCGCGGACATCGCTACATCTCGGTGCGCGAGTTCGACCTGGCGGTGCACGATCTCGCGCGGGCGGCGCAGCTGGTGGCGGGGACACCCGACGTCGTCGAACCAGACGGCCAACCCAACGCCGCGGGCGTGCCGACCGGGACGCTGCACTCCAACATTGGCTACCATCTCGCACTGGCGTACTACCTGCGCGGCGATTGGGCCAAGGCGGCCGCTGTCGCACAAGAAGAAGTGACTGCCGCTACCAACGACGACCGTCGCGTCTCGATGGCTCACTGGCTCTACATGTCGCTGCGTCGCGCGGGGCGCGATGCGGACGCGGCGCGCGTCATTGCGCCGATGGGCAGGCACATGCGAATCGTCGAGAATCAGGCCTATCATCGTCTGATGCTGTTCTACAAGGGCGAGCTGCCAGCCGACTCCGTGCTTACGGTTGGCCCGGACGGCCAGATGTCGACGAGCGACGCCTCCGCCGCGTACGGCGTGGCGAACTGGCACCTGTACAACGGGCGGCGCGACGAGGCGATGGACCTCTTTGAGCGGATCGTGGCGGGCGGGCAGTGGGGAGCATTCGGGGCGATCGCCGCGGAGACAGACCTCGCGCGCCTTCGTACCTCGGCGCGGCGCTAGCCGGTACGCCGGGCGGCTTGGGCGGGTAGTTAAGGGTATGAAGCGACCCACCACTGCGGCCGGCAGGCCCGCGCGCCTCACGCTGCTTGCGGCGACCTTCGTTGTCGCCGCGGCCTGCAGCTCATCGCCGACGCAAGCGACGCCACAAACGCCACCAACGCCGCTGACCGCCCTCCCGCGCCCGCTGACCACGGGCGAGGTGAAAGTTCGCGATGCGGCGAATGCCTTCGCCTTCGCGCTCTGGCGGAGGATCACGGCGGCGCAGCGCGACTCGAACGTCTTCGTGTCGCCGCTCAGCGCGTCGTTCGCACTGGGGATGACGTTGAACGGCGCGGCGGGCACGACGGCCGACGAGATGCGCACGGCGCTGCAGTTCGGCGGCGCGACCCTCGCGGAGATCAACGGCGGCTACAAGTCGCTTATCGCTTTGCTCACGTCGCTCGACCCGACGACGGAGATGCAGATCGCAAACTCCATCTGGTATCGCCAAGGCTTCCCGTTCCGGCAAGCGTTCTTCGACACCACGAAGATGTACTTTGACGCGACGGTGCAGGCGCTCGACTTCACCAATGCGCCCGCTTCACTTGCGACGATCAACGGATGGGTCAACGAAAAGACGAAGGGCAAGATCCCGCAGGTGCTCGACGCCATCCAGGCGCAGCACGTGATGTTCTTGATAAACGCCATCTACTTCAAGGGTCAGTGGCGGGCGAAGTTCGACCCAACGCACACGGCGGCAGCAACCTTCAACGCCGCGGGGGGCGTCGCGCAGTCGGCACCGCTGATGCATCGGCTCGACACACTGTCGTACGCAGAGGCAGCGACGTATCAAGCGGCGGACCTGCCGTACGGCAACACCGCCTTCACCATGACAGTGTTGGTCCCAAAGGGCGGCACGGACATTGAAGCCTTGGCCGCGTCGCTGACGCCCGACGCGTGGCAAGCGATCACGGCCAGCTTCCAAGTGCGCAAGGTCGATCTCTCGCTTCCGAAGCTGACACTCAAGTACGAACGGCGACTCAACGACGATCTGAAGGCGTTAGGGATGTTGATCCCGTTCGAGCCAGGCGCGGCGGATTTCACGCAGATGGCGCCGGCGCCAGTCGGGAACCAGCTCTTCATCGACTTCGTCAAGCAGAACACGTTCGTCGACATCAACGAGGAGGGGACCGAGGCTGCCGCGGTGACGACCGTCGGCATTGGCGTCACGTCACTGCCGTCCTATCCCGTGATGCGCGTCGACCGTCCGTACCTCATCGTGCTGCGCGAACGGTTGACGGGAACGGTGCTCTTCATGGGCAAGATCGTGCGCATGCCCACGGCGTGAGCCGCGTCAGTAGCTCGCGTGTTCGTGAGGACTAGAGCTTCGGCAGGGTGACGCCGACCTGGCCCTGGTACTTGCCCTTCTTGTCCTTGTAGCTCGTGGCCGGCGGTTCGTTCCCCTTGAAGAACAGCACCTGCGCGATGCCTTCGTTCGCGTAGATCTTGGCTGGCAGCGGCGTGGTGTTCGAGATCTCGAGGGTGACGTAGCCCTCCCACTCGGGCTCGAACGGCGTGACGTTCGTGATGATGCCGCAGCGCGCGTACGTGCTCTTGCCGACCGTGATCGTCATGACGTCACGCGGAATGCGGAAGTACTCGACGCTGCGCGCCAGCGCGAACGAGTTGGGCGGCACGATGCACACCTCGCCCTCGAACTCAACGAAACTCTTCGGGTCGAAGGACTTCGGATCCACGATCGAATTCAAGACGTTGGTGAAGATCTTGAACTCGCGCGCCACCCGCATGTCATAGCCGTAGGCGCTGACGCCATACGAGATCACGCCCGAGCGGACCTGCGAGTTCTCGAAGGGCTCGATCATGCCGTGCTTCGTGGCCATCTCCGTGATCCAGCGGTCGTTCATGATGCTCATCGCAGGGAGGAGTTAGAGAGTGTTCCGAAGATACGCACGGAGGCAGCAGCGGAGGAAGTAGCCCCGCACGTGTTCCTCTTCCGCGGAACGCATGTGGCGCGTAACGTGTACGCGTCGTCCGTCAACCTGTTACACCATGAAACCCACTTCCATGCGCCTCCTGATCCTCGTCCTGGCGTTGGCTTCAGCGTCGTCTTTCGTTGGCGCGCAGTCGCCCACCATTTCGCCCGCGGGCGATCCATCCGTCTCCGCGGACTCTCTGTACAAGCTGGCGATTGATCCTGCAGCTGCCGGCGAGGACATGATGGTCTACCTCTTCGACGATGCCGTCATCCGCGTCGAGAAGGACGGCCGGGGATCGCGCACCTACCGACAAGTCATCCAGGTGCT
>JAHFCU010000045.1 GCA_023249305.1 Gemmatimonadota bacterium | reverse complement strand
GTCGTCGCCGCGTGAAAGCACCCACGCAAGCGCGACCTGCGCCGGCGTGCATCCCTTGCGCGCCGCCACTGACTTGAGTGCCTCGACGATGCCGAGATTCGCGATACGATTCTCACCGACGAACCGCGGCGTCGTGCGCCGGTAGTCGCCTTCGGGGAACGACGTCTCGGCGGTGATGGCGCCCGTAAGAAAACCGCGTCCGAGTGGGCTGTACGGCACGAGTCCGACGCCAAGTGCGCGTGCCGTCGCGAAAGTGGTCCGTTCCCAGTCGCGCGTCCACAGCGACCACTCGCTCTGCACGGCGGCGATGGGGTGCGTGGCGTGCGCGCGCCGCAGCGTTTCGCTCGACACTTCGGACAGCCCGATGAAGCGAACCTTCCCCTCGTGCACGAGCTCCGCCATGGCGCCCACCGTCTCCTCGATCGGTATGGACTTGTCGCGGCGGTGCAGGTAGTACAGGTCAATCGTCTCGACCCCCAGCCGGCGGAGTGAACCCTCGCACGATGCTCGCACATACTCTGGGCGGCCATTCACACCGCGCTTTGACGGCTCGGCCGCGCTGCGCACGATGCCGAACTTGGTCGCGATAACGGCGCGGTCGCGGCGGTCGCGCACGGCGCGCCCGACGAGTTCCTCGTTCGTGAACGGGCCATACATGTCGGCCGTGTCGAGTAGCGTGATGCCGAGATCGAGAGCGTGATGGATGACCGCCACGGCGTCCACGGCCGCACGGGATGACGCGTCGCCATAGAACTCCGAGAAGCCCATGCAACCGAGGCCGACGGCGGAGACGCGCAGCCCCTGTAAGCCGAGCGTGCGCTGAGGGACGATTGGAAGAGTCATGCCTCGAAGTTAGTGCGATGAGGGCAGGGCGGCCCGCGACAGGCGGGACATCTGGCGGACCGCCGCCGATCCATGCACCATGCAGTGCATGAGAGGCATCGCCGGCCGTTTCGCGCTATTGCTCGCCGTGATGACAAGCGGCGCGTTGAGCGCGCAGGAATCACTGGCCGCCGCGTACGCGCGAGCCCTGCCGTACCGCGCGTTCCTCGCCGTAGACTCGACGCACGCTGCCGCATGGGCGGCCGCCACCGCGCGAGCGCCGGCATCGGTGGCGGCGGTGCTCCGCGAGGTGCGGCCGCCCGCCGGCACCTGGCGGCTGCTCGTTGTGGCCGCGCACGCGTGCACCGACTCACCCGAGGCCGTACCGTACCTTGCGCGCCTCGCCGAGCAGACATCGGGCCTCGAGCTGCGCGTCCTGCCGCGCGCCGATGGCATCGCGTTGCTCAACACGCATCTGCTCGACGGCCACACCGCGACGCCGCTCGTGTTGCTGCTCGATTCGACGTACCGCGAGCTGGGCGTCTGGCACGAACGGGCAAGCCACATTCAGCAATACATCGCGGCGAACGACGGAAAGATCCCCAACGACTCGCTCGGCGCGCAGGTGCGCGCCCTGCGGCGCGCCGATGATGGCCGTTCGCCACTGCGCGAGGTGATCGCGCTTATGCGAAGTGCCCGCACGCCGTGAGCTCGAGGGGTTGACATAGGGGAGGGGGGTATATAGCTTTCTTCACAGCGCGCAAGCGCGCCCTCGCCGCTTCTTCCCCCTGGACCCTGGAGCTCAGATGACTGCGCTGCAACTCACCATTGACGGAATGTCCTGCGGCCACTGCGTGATGAGTGTGCAGAAGGCGCTGCGCGCCCTCGACGGTGTGAATGTCGAGCAGGTGCTGATCGGCAGTGCGGCGCTGCAGTTCGACCCGGCGAAGCGCACCGTTGAGGACATCCTCGAGGCCGTGCGTGACCAGGGCTTCACGCCGCACCAGGCCGCGACGGCGTAGGAGACGCCGGTGACCGCCGCCGCCCCCCGCCTCGCGCCGTCCGTGCATGGCGCGCCGTCCCATCTCACCATTCCCGTGGGCGGCATGACGTGCGCCGCCTGCCAGGCCCGCGTGCAGCGCGCCCTCGGCAAGGTGGAGGGCGTGCGGGATGCGAGCGTCAACCTGATGCTCAACAACGCGACGGTCACGTTCGATCCCACCCTCGTTTCGCCGCAGACGCTCGTGGACAAGATCCGCGACACGGGTTACGAGGCGGAGATCCCGAAGGGCGAGAAGACCTCGCTCGAAGCCCAGGACGAGAACGAGCGCAGGCAGGAGGAGGAGTTCCGGCACCTGCGGCTGCGCGCCATCGTCGCCGCCGTTGCCGGCGCGGTCGCGATGTTCTTCGCGATGCCGCTGATGATGTACACGTCGCACGTCGGCGGCGCACCTGGCAACGACCCGCTGATGCTGTGGCAGGAGCGCATCTTCACGCCGTGGTTCGTGAAGTACGCGGCGTGGACGTACGCCATCGACCCCACCGTGCTGGGCGTCGGCAGTCTGCTGCTCACCGCGGTGATCATGGCCTGGGCCGGTCGCCACTTCTACACGCGCTCGTGGGCGGCGCTGCGCCACGGCGCCGCCGACATGAACACGCTCATCGCCGTTGGCACGGGCGTCGCGTTCCTCTATTCAGCGGCGGCGACGCTCGCGCCCGGGTTCTTCAGCCGCCGCGGCGTCGCCCCCGACGTGTACTACGAAGCGGTCATTATCATCACGGCATTCATCCTCACCGGGAACGCATTCGAGGCGCGCGCCAAGCGCAGCACGGCGTCGGCGCTGCGCGCGCTCGCTAAGCTACGGCCGAGGACTGCACGCGTCGTGCGCGGTGGCGTCGAGTCGGACATGGACATTGACGACGTGCTCCCCGGCGACGACGTCGTGGTACGTCCCGGCGAGCGTGTCCCCGTGGACGGCATCGTCGTGAGCGGTGTGAGCGACGTGGATGAGTCCATGCTCACTGGCGAGTCCATGCCCGTCGCCAAGGGCGCCGGCGACGCGGTGGTCGGCGGCACGGTAAATGGGCACGGCGCGTTCCAGTACCGTGCCACCACGGTCGGCGCCGACAGCGTCCTCGCGCGCATCGTGCAATTAATGCGCGACGCGCAGGGCTCGCGCGCTCCCATCCAGGCGATGGCCGACCGCGTGAGCGCAGTCTTCGTGCCGACGGTGATGGTGCTCGCTCTTGTGACGTTTGGCATCTGGTTCGTCGCGCTCACGCAGTCCGGCGCCAGCGCGAGCGTTGCGTCGGTGCGTGGCCTCGTGTCGGCCATTGCCGTGCTCATCATCGCCTGTCCGTGCGCCATGGGACTTGCCGTCCCGACCGCAGTGTTGGTGGCGACGGGCAAGGGCGCGGAACTTGGCGTGCTCATCAAGGGTGGCGAGGCGCTGCAGCGCGCCGGCGACGTCACGACGGTCGTGCTCGACAAGACGGGCACAGTCACCGAGGGCAAGCCGGGCGTCACTGAGGTCATGCGCACTGATGCGCTGGCGACCGATGACGAACTCCTGCGGCTGGTCGCCAGTTTGGAGCGCAGCTCGGAGCATCCGCTCGGCGACGCCATCGTCCGCCACGCGGAATCGCGCGCGCTCACACTTGTGCGCGCGGAATCGTTCGCCGCGATGCCGGGACGCGGCGCAACGGGAGTCGTGGACGGCCACGCGCTCGCCGTCGGCAACGCGGCGCTGCTCGCTGATTGGAGCATTGACGTCAAGCCGCTCGCCGATGCGGCCGCGCGTGTCACCGCCGAAGCCAAGACACCGGTGTTCATTGCAGTGGATGGCGCGCTCGCCGGGCTGGTGGCGATCGCGGATCCCCTGCGCGCGACCTCACGCGACGCCGTCGCGCGGCTCGTCGCGATGGGGCTCGACGTCGTGATGCTCACCGGCGATCACCGCCGCACGGCGGAGGCGATCGCCGCGCAGGCCGGCATTCCGCGCGTCGTCGCCGAGGTGTTGCCCGACGGCAAGGTGGCCGAGGTGCAGCGCCTGCAGAGCGAAGGACGCGTGGTCGCCATGGTCGGCGACGGCATCAACGATGCGCCAGCGCTGGCGCAGGCCGATGTCGGTGTGGCGATCGGCACCGGGACAGATGTCGCCGTCGAGGCCGCCGACATCGCACTCGTGCGCGGCGACCTCCATGGGCTCGCCGACGCGATCGCGCTGTCGCGCCGCACGATGCGCGTGATGCGGCAAAATCTGTTCTGGGCCTTCATTTACAACGTCGTCAGCATTCCGGTGGCCGCGGGGGCGCTCTATCCGACGTTCGCGCTCCAGCTCAGCCCCATTCTCGCCAGCGCCGCAATGGCGTTCAGTTCCGTGTCGGTGGTCACCAACTCACTGCGCCTGCGGACCTTTCGTCCGCGCCGCGCGGCGACTCTCCGTGAGGTTCACGCCTGATGGCCAGGAAACTTCCGATGGCAGCCGCCGGCTGCGGCTGCGCCACGCATGATGCGCCCGCGCGCCGCGCCGTCGCGGTAGACGCCGACATCAAGGCGCGCAACGTGACGCGCCTGCGCCGCATCGAAGGGCAGGTGCGCGGTTTGCAAAAGATGGTGGAGGACGACCGCTACTGCGCCGACATTCTCATGCAGGTGTCGTCGGTGCAGGAGGCGCTGCGTGCGGTCTCGCGCGAGCTGATGCGCAATCACCTCAAGCATTGCGCCGCGACGGCCATTCGGAAGGGCGACCGCGAAGCCGAGGCCATGTACGACGAGCTTGTCGAACTGATGCACAAGCATGCGCGGTAGATTCGCGCGCCCTCTTGCCGCGGCGTTGGCGCTCGCCTTTGCAGCGCCCGCGACGCACGAGGTGCGTGCTCAGCGCGCTGCCGCGGCGGTCGTGGATTCTGCGGCCACATGGTGCACGCTCACTGAACTGGCCGCGGACTCCATGGAAGGTCGGCGCACCGGCTCCCGCGGCAATGCCGCGGCCCGTGCGCTACTCGTACAACGCCTGCGCGCAGCCGGGCTCGAACCGGTTGAGCAACCCTTCGCGATTACTGGCCGCGACACAAGCGTCCGCACCGGTGTCAACGTGATTGCGCGGGTGCGCGGCGCAGACACGAGCCGCCTCATCGTGGTCAGCGCGCACTACGATCACGTCGGCGCCCATGGCGGCGTGATCTACAACGGCGCCGACGACGATGCGTCGGGGACGGCTGCGCTGCTCGCCCTCGCCGAATGGTACGCCAAACATCCGCCGAAACACGCGATGCTCTATGCCTTCTTCGACGGCGAGGAGATCGGCCTGGTCGGCGCGCGGGCGTTCGTTGCCTCGCCACCAGTCGCGCTCTCGAGACTTGCTGTGGACGTCAACCTCGACATGGTTGCGCGGCTCGACAAGAACGAACTCTACGCCGCTGGCGCATCCCCCTCGCCGTTCCTCCGCCCGCTGCTCGAAGCCACCGCCCACGTGGCACCTGTGAAACTACTCCTCGGCCACGACACGGACGCGCAGGGGCCGCACGACAATTGGATTTCCCAATCCGATCACTACGCGTTCCATCTGCTCGGCATCCCGTGGATCTGCTTCGGCGTGGAGGACCATCCTGACTACCATCGCCCGACGGATGATGTGGAGAAGATCAATCCAGGACGGTTCATGGCGGCGGTGCGCACCATCGCCGACTTCCTGCATCGGCTCGACCAGTCACTCGACGACGTCGTGCCGCCATGCGTCAGTCGCTGACCGGCGCGACGCCCCGAAGTCCAGCGGCCCGCATCCGGCGTAATGCCGGAAGCGGGCCGTTGGCGATGCCGCGCGTCAGGGGCCAGCGCCCTGGGGAGCTCGTCAGGCGGTCAACGGCTGCGCCGAGAGAGGCGCTGACGGCCGCGTCATCACATTCAGGCGGAAACCATAGTACAGGATGACGAGTCCGAGAAACTCGGTCACGTACAGAACCTCGGTATGTCCGAACCGCGTGAACGTGCCACCAATGCCGGGGAGCATAGAGCCGATGGCGATGTACACATTGCCCAGGAACCGATTGCGGGTCTCGGTCTTGCGGCTGTAGAAGACCGCCGACCGTATGGCACCGCCCACGAGGAACACAAACGCGTAGAGGTTGACGAACGGACTGAACGCCCGGACCCACTGCCACGCGAAGACCTTGCCCGTCAAGTGGTACGGTTCGACGAGGTTCATCTGCAGCGGGCTCAGCAGGACGCAGGCGGTCGCGATGAGGACCACGGTGACGAGCGACGCAGCGAGTATATGCGCCACCTTGCGCGGAGCGTGAAGATAGACGGAACCCTGCGCGAGCGGGGCCCCACCGAGCAGCGCCCCCGTGACGTACCACAGGCGGAAGATGACCGGATTCCAGCCGAAGAGCGTCGTCAAGCTCTCCGTTATCGTCCCGGCCGCATACGTCACTGTACCCAGCGCCCACCACAGGTGGTGCGTTCCGCCGCGCTGACGCCACCGGCGCAACAGAATGCCGGTGAACGCCAGCGCGATGGCCGTCGTCGCAAGGGGAATGAACGAGATGGCGGAACGCATCGCGCTAGAAACTTGACCGGAGCGCGACGACAATGTTCCGCCGCGGCTCGGGCCGGAAGAAGCCGGCGTTGGCCGCTTCAGCGTACAATCTGTTCGTCAGGTTGTTCACCTGAATGTCCAGATCCTGGCGCACACCGCGGAGCGTGAAGAGGTGGCCGCCGCCGCGAATGCCATGCACGACGAAAGCCGGCAGCACGTTGCCCACCGGGCTCGAACCGGCCGCGATGTCCTTCAGTTCGCCGTTGCGGCGAACGACATACTCCGCCCAGATCCGACCGCTCGCCGCACGCCAGCCGAGCGTACCGACGACCTTGCTGGAATAGGTATCGCCCACCGGGCTCGAGCGATCGAGCAGGTTGGACGACTTCACGTGCGAGTAGTTGGCGCCCACCGTGACGCCGTGGTTGAGCAGCATTGTGCCACTGGCTTCCCATCCGTTCGCGCGCAGCTTGCCGACATTGACGTTCCTGTACTCGGGGAGGTTGTTGATCTTCGCTCCCGTCGCCGAGATGCGCACAGCGTCCCGAATGTCATTGCGGTACACGAACGCCTCGACTGCCACACGATCGCTGCGGAACTTCGCGCCGAGGTCCGTGTTGAAGCTGCGCTCGGGCTGCAGCCCCGGCGTCGCCGACTGGTATGCCGATCCTTCCGGTGTCGGCCCGTTGAAGTAGCGTTCCACGAGGTTTGGCGCGCGGAATCCGCGGCCTACCGAGGCAACGAGGTTCAGCTGTGACGTCAGCTTGAACAGCGCATTCGTCGCGAAGACCGCGGTGGACTGCACGTCGCCCGGCGGCACAGTCGCGATCCCGGTCGTCGGCAACGCCTTCGAGCTCACGCGCTGCCAGCGGCCGCCGACGATGAGCGACACGCGGTCATGCAGGCGGAGATCGTTCTGCATGAAGATGCCCGCGCTCGCCAAGGTCGTCGTCGGCAGCGATGGCGTGTTCTTCGATTTCGGCTTCGGGGGACCAAAGCCGAACACCGTCGTCTGGCTCGAGTCGCGACCCACCGCGTTGTCGTGGAAGTAGTCCACGCCGTAGACGATGATGTCGCGTGCGAACACCTTCGTCGCTTCGGCGCGCAGTCCGCTCGTGGTCAGGTCAGTGTGGTTGCGCGTCTGGATGTCAACGCCGGTCGTCAGCGGGAATGGCTCACCGAAGGGCGCGAAGATCGACTGCGCGAGATCACGTCCGTTCACCTGACGATATGCCGTGAAGTCCACCTTGTCGGCCACCTTCGCGTTGATCGGGCCGGTGCTGAAGCCGGTGCTCCACTTGGTGAAGTGCTGCGTCGGATACGTGATCTGGATCTTGGTCGGGTCGCCGCCGAGCAGCGCCGGATCAATGTACCCGAAGCCGGCGTTGCGCGCGTCATAGGTCTCAGCGCGAACAAAAGCCCCCGTCCCGGTCTTGTATCGCCAGCCGAGATACATTGAAGCGTTCTTGTCGTTGACGCCCGCGTTGCTCAGCGCGACATCGTCGGCGAGGTTGATGTTGCCATAACGGCCCGCGGGGGCCTTGTAGTTGGCGGCATCACGCTTGGCACCCGTCGCGAGCAGCACGAAGCTGCCGGCGCGTGCGCTGAACGACGCCTCGCCGCGCGTCAACTCGCCCGCGCTGCCATAGCGGTAGCCGATCGAGCCAGCCGTCGTCGGTGCGTCCTTCGCGAAACTCGGCACCTTCGTGATGATGTTCATCACGCCGCCGATGGCGTCCGTGCCGTACAGCACTGAGGCCGGGCCCCGCACGACTTCCACGCGCTGGATCGTCGCAACATCCACGATGCCAGGAATTTCGCCGAAGTCCTGCTGACGGCGCGCATTGTTCAAGCGAAGACCGTCCTGCAGGAGCAGGATGCGTTGACCGCGCTGGCCGCGAATGGAGGGGCGGGCTTGGTTGGTACCCGTGCCGATCACGTCCACGCCGGGCAGTTCGCGCAGCAGGTCGGCGGCCGTGTTGGGCTGCCGTTCACGAAGCACGGTCGAATCGAGCACGCTTACCGGCGTCGGCACGGCCTGCACGTCGGTGGCCCGACGGGTCGCGGTGACCGTCACCGCGGTAAGGGAAGTGGACTTGCGCGTGCGCGTCGAGTCGGCGCCGTCGCCGTTAGAGGGGACTGAGGTCGCCTGTTGAGCGCCGGCGACGGTGGTCACCAAAATGAATGCCGCTGCGGAGAGCGTCACGCGAGCGGCTGAAAGTGAAGTGGAAGGAGACATGGCTCGGAGGCTACGGTTTGCCCCGAGCAAGGCCAATTGCCACTTATACGTAAGAAATCACCCTACATCAATGCCGTGTTCCAAGCAGTAGCGGGTGAGCCCGGCAACCGTATGAATGCCCAGCTTCTTCATGAGGGCTTGGCGATGCGCTTCGACGGTTCGCGTGCTGATTCCTAGCTGGGCGCCGATTTCCTTGTTCGCGCGTCCCTGCGCGATGCACTTGAGCACTTCCCGTTCGCGCGGCGAGAGCACCTCGGTTCCCGGAGGCGTCGGCGGCTCCGCGTCCTTTGCCGACTTGCCCTCGCGCAGGGCCTGCGCGACGCGTTGGGCGACGAGCGCGGAAAAGTACGTGTCACCAGCGAACACCGCCTTGATCGCGCGGCGCAGTTCGTCTGGCGCGGAGTCCTTGCGGCAGTAGCCGTGCGCGCCCGCGCGCACACTCTCGAGGATGTACTCTGCGTCGTCATGCACGCTGAGCATCAGTACGCGTGTCTGTGGCGAGCGCTCGAGGATCTCGGGCACCGCATGCAACCCTGACCCGCCCGGCATCGAGATGTCGAGCACCATGACATCGGGCTGCAATGACGCCGCGAGCGCGATTGCCTCGGCAGCGGTGGCACCCTCACCGATGATCGTGAACTCCGGTGCTGCCTCGAGTACGTGGCGCAGTCCCTCGCGCACGATCACGTGGTCGTCTACCAACGCCAGTCGGATGGTGGCGGTCATTCGTCGGCGTCCTCCGCCAGCGGCACGTCAATCTCAATGGTAACACCCGCGTTTGGAGAACTCACGACGCGCACGTCGCCGCCGACGCCTGCGATGCGCTCGCGCATGCCGGCGAGACCGAGATGGCCGGCGGCCTCCAGGCGCTCGAGATCGTGCGCCGCGTCGAACCCCGGGCCGCGGTCGCTAATGGTGAGGCGCACGCGCCCATCATTGGCGGTCGCGACCACGCGCACCGGTGCAGTGCTCGCGTGCCGGCCGACATTGGAGAGTCCCTCCTGGAGCGCGCGGAAGAGCGCCACTTCGGCGTCGTCGCTCACGACCGGAAGGGACTCCGGCGCTTCAAACGTTGTCTGCGCGTCACGGCGCGACGTGAACTCGCCGACGAGCGATCGCAGGGCGGGGAGCAGTCCAAGGTCGTCAAGCAGCGACGGGCGCAGGTCGTGCGTGACGTCGCGAATCTGCCGCAGGCCGGCGTCCACCAGCGTTACGGCGCGCGTGACGCGCCCGGTGATCCCCGCGTCCACGCGCTCGCCGATCGCGCCCAGCTCGAGCTTCAGCGCGGCGAAAACCTGCGCGGTCTCGTCATGCAGGGCGAGCGACAGCCGCCGCCGCTCTTCTTCATGCTGGCGCACCATGCGGCGCGAGAGGTGTTCGAGTTCGGCGGTTCGCTGCCGAAGGCCGTCGGCGAGTTCGTGGTTCACGAGCAGCAGGATGCCGCCGCACGCGCCGAGCACGAAGATGATGTCGAGATAGTAACCCCACGGCGTCCAGACGCCGCGGGCGCGCAGCAGCGGGTAGTCGAGGTGGTGCAGTCCCCACAGCAGAAAGGTCACCGACAACATGGACGCGCCGCTCGATGGATTGGCCAGTCGGTACCGGAGGAACATCACACCGGTCGCGAGCGTCGCGACGCTGAGGAACAGCACCGCGGGTCCCGCCGCGAGCAGGAAGTTCTCCATCCGGTAGATCGCGACGTACGACCACAGCGGCGGAAAAGCGATCGCGAGCCAGTACCGTTGGCGCCATCGCGCCGCTTGACTGAACACGAAGGCGGTCCAGAGTAGCGCGAGCGCGGTCTCGCCCGTGAACACTTGGTGCCAGTACAGCCAGCCGAGGTGCTGCTGAACGGCGAACGCGAGAATCGCGCCAAGCCGGGCGAGATACATCGCCCACGCCACGCCGAACCAGGCGAAGTACGGACGTTCGTACCGCACGTACAACGCGAAGCACAGCCCGCCAGCGAGCGAAGTGATCGCCGCCTGCAGGATGGCGGCATCGAGTTCGAGGACGCTCGTCGGGTTCATCGTGCGCTCCCCGCTGGCACCGCGCTGAGGACAGCCTGCATCGCGCACGCCGTGCGCGCCGCGCCCGTGCCCTGCACAGGTTGCACCCGCGCACCGAGTTCGCGAAGCGTCGCGGCGAATCGCTCGTGCATCGCCGCGCGGTCGCTCTCCGCGGGGCAATCGCGCACCCCGTCGGGCTCCCACGGCAAGTCAGGGGCGCACAGCAGATAGAGGTCGCCCAGTTGAGCGCGGCACTCATCCTCGATCCACGGCGGGCACGTTCCGTAGTAGGCCCGCGCGTACACGAGCGTGCTCACGAGGTCGGTATCGGCCACGAGCACCGACGGGCCGCTCGCTGCGGCCAGTCGCAGCGCGTCACGCGTCGCGATCGCGATGGGTTCAACGTCGGCCGCCGTCAGTGAGCCGCCACGAGACGCGGCGTATGCACGCGACGCCTCCGGCACCCAGAGCGCCCTCAAGCGTTCCGCGACGACGCGCGCCAGCGTCGTCTTGCCCGTGCACTCTGAGCCCGTGAGCACGACGCGCCACGTCATGCGGATACCGTCTCCTGCCGCTGCGTACGAAGCGACTGTCGCCATCCGAACCAGCCCATCGCCGCCAGCACGAGGAAGACCGCGTACTGCAGGGCAGTGAAGGGAAGGCCACGGCGAATGAAGACCGGCACATACACGATGTCGGCCGCGATCCAGATGAGCCAGTTCTCGAGCAGCTTGCGCGTCATCATCCACTGCGCCACGAGGCTCGCCGCCGTCAGCAGCGCGTCGAAGTAAGGCAAGGGCGAATCGGTGTAGCGCGCGAGCAGCGCGCCAAGACCGAGGCCGCCCACGAGGAAGAGCGGCACGAGTGCCATCCACTGCGTGCTGGTCGCGCGGGATACCTTGAGTCGCGTGTGTTGCGCGCCGCCGAATCGCCACTCGTACCAGCCGTACACCGAGAGCGCCAAGTACACGAGCTGCAACACAGCATCCGCGTACAGCTTGGCCTTCCAGAACAGGAAGAAGAAGATCGCGACATTCACGATCGCCGTCGGCCAGCTGATGATGTGTTCACGCGCCGAGAGGTAGACGCTCAGCAGGCCGAAGGCGACGGCGATGAGTTCGGCGGGACTCGTCGAACGCGCCGCCGCGGTGAGGCCGTGAACGAGGTCAGGACTCAACGAACGATCCTACGGCGTGGTTCGCTTGCCGGTGAGATAGTCCACGACAAGCCCGCTCATCACCTGCACCCCGTATGGCAGCGCCGACTCGTCGGCGAAGAACCGCGGGCTGTGGTTGGGGGCAGCCGCCTCCACCTCCACGCTGTCGGGGGTCACGCCGAGGAAGACGAAGAGCGACGGCACGCGCTTGCCGAAGAACGCAAAGTCCTCCGACGCCGTCCATGGCGACACGGCGACAGCGTGCCGTGCGTAGCGCTCGAGCGTCGGGATCATGCGCGCGGTGAGCGCCGGGTCGTTGACGAGGACAGGCGTTCCGGGTTCGATCTTCACATCAGCGGTCGCGCCCCACGCCGCGGCGACATCAGCAATGGTGCGGCGGATGCGCGCGTGGATGTCCTGCTGCATCGCGGTGTCGAACATGCGGATCGTGCCCTCCATCACCACGCTGTCCGGGATGATGTTGCGGCGCACGCCGCCGTGCAGTGACCCGATCGTCACGATCGCCGGTCCCTGCACGATATTGGTCTGCCGCGACACGACGGCTTGCAGCGCGTTCACGACCTGCGCCGAGATCACGATCGGATCGATCCCAGACCAGGGCACGGCGCCGTGCGTCTGGCGGCCGTGGATCACGACGTCGAGCGCGTCGCTGCTGGCCATCGCGCCGCCGGCGTGATAACCTACTTCGCCGAGGCGCGCGTTCGTGACGTGCAGGCCGAACACCGCCTCGACTTTCGGGTTGTCAATCGCGCCCTGCTCCATCATCACCAACGCCCCGCCGCGCTCGCCCGCCGGCGGTCCTTCCTCTGCCGGCTGAAAGAGGAACGTAACCGTGCCGGGGAGCTTCTCCTTCATGCCGGCGAGCACCGTGGCCGTGCCGAGCAGGATCGCAACGTGATTGTCATGGCCGCAGGCGTGCATCACACCAACCTGTTGCCCCTTGTACGCCGCCTTCACCTTCGACTTGAACGGCAGGTCGACTTCTTCGGTCACTGGTAGTGCGTCCATATCCGCGCGCACTGCGATCGACGGGCCTGGCTTGCCGCCCCGCAGAATCCCAACCACGCCGGTGGTCGCCACGCCGGTGCGCACCTCGAGTCCGAGCGCGCGCAGCTGGGCGGCTACGAGCGCGGCGGTGCGCGTCTCGCGATTGCCGAGCTCGGGATGTTCGTGGAGGTCGCGCCGCCACGCCACGACCTGAGGCAGCACGGTCTGCGTGCGTGAGCGGATTTCCGCTTCCAGGGCGGACGGTGTCTGCGCCGCGAGGGACGTTGAGGATGCGGCGGCGAGAGCGGCGAGAGCGAGATATGGGCGCATGGCGTGAAGCGTAGTGGAACCTAGAGGGTAACCGTTGATGCCCGTGAGCAACAGCCATCCGATGGAGCGCTCACCGGTGGTGACCGGCGACCGCGAGATCTCCGGAACTCACTGCATCGGGGTTATGACGCTCTGTCATCTGCGGTGCGAGGGCTGTAGATTGCGGTGTTTCCCCCGCGGCCGGGGCACGCGTCACCGAGGCCGCCAGACGACTACCCGGATCTATGGCGAAGGAAGAAGCGATCGAACTCGAGGGCACCGTCAGCGAAGTGCTTCCCAGTGCCACCTTTCGTGTGCGCCTGACCAATGGACACGACGTATTGGCCACAATGGCCGGGAAGATGCGCCGGCACCGCATCCGCGTTCTCGCGGGCGACCGGGTTTCGGTGGAAGTCTCGCCCTACGATTTGAGCCGCGGCCGGATCACGTTCCGGCACAAGACGTAGACTTCGCGGGAGAATACGATGCGGCGGAGGTCACGATGACTTCCGCCGCGTCGCTCATTGTCGGGCTGCGTGCCGGCTAATGTTCCGCGGTGGCCGCCGGATGCGGCGCATCAGGCTTGAGGTACGTCCGCTGATGGATCTGGTACGCCAGCGTGTTGGCCACGATCGCGAGGATGATGATGAACGCGGCCGCGCCCCAGCCCTTCGAGGACGGCGACACGTCGTTTTGATTTGCCATGCGAGAAACTCCCGTTCAGTGCGCGAATTCTAGTGGGACCGCCTGCCCTGACGCAACGCGCGCGGACCAGATCTGGCATCTGGACTGCGCCGCATGCCGAGCTGGAAACGCTAGCCTTTTCCGCGCAGCCGCCGCCGGTCCCGTCGGTCCTTCTTGGATTCCGTCCAGCCGGCCTGCGGATTGAGCGCGCTGGCCGCGCGGAACTGCTCGGCGAGGAGGTGACGCGCGGCGACAGACGCCGCGGTTTCCTCGTACATCAGTTGCGCCTGCTTGGCCGGACCGCGGCGCGCCGCGAGCTCCCGCACGAGGACGACGTGTTCGTACGCACCGAGCCGCACGCGCAGCTCGTCGCCGACATGCGCGACGTGCGCGGGCTTTGTGCGCTCACCATTGCTGAGCACCTTGCCCCCCGCGATGGCCTCCACGGCGAGCGCACGCGTCTTGAAGAATCGCGCGGCCCAGAGCCACTTGTCGAGGCGAACGCGATCATCGCGCTCATCCGCTTCATCGTGCGGGTGCCGGTGTGCCATATTCCGGAATATGATGCGCCTGCTTCTCCGATGCCTCTGCACCGCTGCGGCGCTGGCCGCCACGGCCTGCGGCGAGGATCCGCGCGTCGTGCGCGAGGCCAACGCGCGCCGCGACGTGGAAGTCGTGCAGCAGCAGGTGCGCGCGGCACCGCGCGCTCACTCCACGGGGCGCTGGAACGTGGCGCAACTGACGCAGCGGCTCGTCAACGCCGGGCTGGCGCCGCGCGCCGATGATTCGTTGCCGTCGCACCCGCGCTTCGCTGTGACGCCCGTGGGCTTTCGCGTGGGGAGGGCGCACCTGCTCGCGTGGATCTTCCCGGACAGCACATCGCGGCGCACCGTCAGCGCAACCGTTGACACGCTCACGGCGATCTCCAAAGGCCAGCCGAATCCGTGGGCGGAGCCGCCGATGTTCATCGTGCACGGCAATCTGATGGCCATCCTCGTCGGTGCGAACGAACGGCAGCGCGAGCGCGTGCGGCTCGCGATCGAGGCCGGGCTGCCCGCGCCATCCCGCTAGTGCGGCGTGCACGGCGAAACAGCGTTCGTCCACGCCGCGTAGGCAGCGACCTGCGCACCAACCCAAACGGCACCCGCCCGACATGCACGCACCCGGATGGCGCGCGCCCCGCTGCCCCGCCAGATTTCCCACCGCGACCGGCCGCCAGGAGTCGGTCCGTACACTTCCGAGGTCAGTCATGAACATACGCCGCACGCTGTCCACGCTGGTCGTCGCTGGCGTGCTTCCCGCTCTCGCCGCCGCGCAAGGGCTGCCCGATGGCAAGGAGCTGATCGCGAAGCATGTCGCCGCGATTGGCGGCCGCGACGCGATGGAGAAGCACGCTTCACTGCACATCACGGGCACGTTTTCCATGGCGGCGATGGGCATCGAAGGCCCCCTGAATTTGTACAAAGCGAAGCCCGCGCTTTTCCTCCAGCAGATCACGCTCGGCGCGATGGGCGAAGTGACGCAGGGCTTCGATGGCACCACCGCGTGGGGTGTCAATCCAATGGCCGGCGCGTCGCTGCTGTCGGGCGAGCAAGCCGCGCAGGCGAAGCAGCAGGCCGATTTCTTCTCGGACTTCCCCGACCTCAGCAAGTACACGACCATCGAGACCGTCGCCCTCGAGGACTTCGAGGGGCGCAAGTGCTACAAAGTGAAGACCGTCAGGGCCGAGGGCAGCACCGAGGCGATGCAGTACTTTGACGCCGAGACCGGACTCGCCGCCGGTTCGGTGCGCACGATTGAGAATCCGCAGGTCGGCAAGATCGACGTCACGGTCGTGCTGTCCGACTACAAGGACCAAGGCGGCATCAAGATGCCGTCGAAGATCACGCAGAAGACGCCGCAGGGCGACGTCGTCCTGACGTTCACGGCGTTTGAGTGGGACAATGTGGACGCGAAGGTGTTCGCGCTGCCCGATGCCGTGAAGACGATGGTCAAGCCGTAGGCCTCGTGCTCGAGAGAAGGCGGGGGTCGTCGGCGTGCGCCGGCGACCTCTTTCTCGTATCGGAACTCGCGCCCGCCGGTTTGAGGCCGCAGCCCGCAGATCCGTTCGGCGACGACTGGCCGGTCTGGTCATCTGAAACCAGAGTGCCGCCAACCGGGTAGGAATTGCATCGGGGCGCGTGAGTCGCGCCCGCTCCCACCAACCCGCCGCGCGACGTCGACGCGCCGGAGCGCCACCATGAAACAGATCGCGATTCTATCGCTTCTCCTCGTCTCCACCCCACTCAGGGCGCAATACAGCGAGCCGCCGGAAGATCAACTACCGCGGTCCATCGCCATCGGCGGCACCCTCCACTACGGCTCGCCACAGGGCGAGTTCGCCAGCAATGTCAACGCCGCGTTCGGTGCGAACGGATTTGTCGGCTGGCAACTGGGCAACTCGCCGCTGATGGTCCGCGCAGACCTCGGATGGGACATCTACGGGTCGCGCTCGCGCTATGTCCCACTCGGCACGGGCCCGCTCGGCTTGATCCGCGTGAATGTCAACACGACCAATAACATCTACAGCGGCGGCATCGGCCTTCAAGCCGGCGTTCCGGGCCGGAGCTTCACTCCGTACGTCGGCGGCTCGATCGGCTTCGCCGCCTTCGTGACGTCGTCAAGCGTATCTGGCTCTGACCAGAGCAACGGTGCCTTCGCCTCAAGCACGAACTACAGCGACGGCACCTTTGCGAAGACGGTCTACGGTGGCGTCTACCTCCCGATCGGAGACAACGGAGTCGCCGTGGATCTCGGCGTGCGCTACCACTGGAACGGCGAGGCGCGCTACCTGACGGAACGCGACATCACCTTTGACCAGGGCAACAACCCGGTGCTGTCGCCGCGTTTCTCCCGAGCTGATCTGCTGACCATTCACGTCGGCGTCGCGTACAAGCGGAGGTAGCGAATCAGCGCCTCGAACGTCGCCAATGGCGACGTCACACCCGGGCGCCGCGGCCACTGCCGCGGGCGCCCGTCGCGTTACGCCTTCGGAACGCCGTGGCTCCCGGTGGTTCGAAGTGCGATCAGCTCACGCGCGCGCGCCACGGCCGCGTCGAGGTTGGGCGCCAGGTTGTCCTCGCCGATCTCGTCGAGCAGGTCGCTCCGGCCAAGTGCGATCATCGGCTGCGAGTGCACGCCGCTCAGGATCAACGCCGAGCGGTCAAGGCGTCCCTTCTTCACGAGGTCGCGGATCACGCCAAGGCCGGTGGCGTCGAGCACGTTCACGCGCGCCACGTGGAGGATGAGCACCTTGGGGGAGCGCTCGATCTCGGCCATCGTGTCGCGGAACTTCTCGGCGGCCCCGAAGAAGAACGGACCGTCAATCTCGTAGATGATCACGCCGGACGGGACGTCGAGGGCGCGCAGCGCGCGATCCTCATCGTCGTCTTTGACGGCGCGCACCGTCGTCGCTTCTCCCATCTGGCGAATGAACATGAATGACGCGAGCACCATGCCGACGCCAAGCGCCACCGTCAGGTCCACGAAGACCGTCAGGAAGAAGGTCGTGAGCAGCACCGCCACGTCGCCACGCGGCGCGCTGAGCAGGCCGCGGAAGGTGCGCCACTCGCTCATGTTGTACGCCACGACCATTAGAATGCCGGCGAGCGTCGGCATCGGAATCAGCGATGCCCACCGTCCAGCGAACAGTGTGATCACGAGCAGCGTCAGCGCGTGTACGATCCCTGCCACCGGCGTGCGCCCGCCAGCGCGGATGTTCGTCGCGGTGCGCGCGATCGCGCCGGTGGCAGGAATGCCGCCGAAGAGCGGCGTCACGACATTCGCCACGCCCTGCGCAATCAGTTCCATGTTCGAGCGATGTCGGCTGCCGATCATGCCGTCGGCGACCACGGCGGAGAGCAGAGACTCGATGCCGCCGAGCGCCGCGATGGCGAACGCGGCGCCCACGAGCTGCAGCATCGTCTGCACGGTCACCACGGGGAAGTGCGGGGCGGGGAACGAGGCGTCGATTATGCCGAAGCGGCTGCCGATCGTGGCCACGTCGAGCGGCAGCAACTGCGCGGCCGCCGTGGTGACGAGAAGCGCGATGAACGGCGACGGCACCCGCGTTGTGAGCCGGTGCGCCGATTGCACGATGACCACGGTCACGAGCGCGAGCGTCAGTGCAGTGCCGTTCGCCGTCACCGCGTGCTCTGCAAGCGCCCCGATCTTCGTTACAAACTCGGCGGGGACCCGATCGAGGGCCAAGCCGAAGAAGTCGCGGACCTGCCCACTGGCGATCACTACCGCGATGCCGCTCGTGAAGCCCACGGTCACGGGGTGCGGGATGAACTTGATGACGCTCCCCATCTTTGCCAGACCGAGCGCGATGAGGATCACACCGGCCATGATCGTCGCGACGGTGAGGCCGCCGGTACCGTGCTGCTGCACGATGCCGTAGACGATCACGATGAACGCCCCCGTCGGCCCGCCGATCTGCACGCGGGAGCCGCCGAGCGCCGAAATGAGGAATCCGGCGATGATCGCGGTGTAGAGGCCTGCCTGCGGGCCCAAACCGCTCGCGATGGCGAAGGCAATCGCCAACGGCAGCGCCACCACACCAACGATGACGCCTGCGGCGACGTCCTTCGAGAACTGCGCGCGATCGTAGTCGCGCAAGGTGGTGACGAGCTTGGGGAGGAGCATCAGTCGTCGCCGTGTGAGCGCCGATCGCGCTTCTTCGCGCCGGCGCGCCGCTTCTCGGTGAGCCGTCGTTCCACGGACGCGCGCGTCGGCCGCGTCTTCTTGCGGGTGCGCGGTATCACGAGCGCGCGACGCACCAATGCGGCGAGCCGCTGCTCGGCTAGTTCGCGATTCTGCCGCTGGCTGCGCGTATCGCTGGCGACGATACGCAGCGTGCCATCGCTGTCGAGTCGCGATTCAAGCGACTGCAGCACACGCCCTTTCTCCGCGTCGCTGAGGACGGTGCTCGCCGAGAGGTTCCAGGTCACCTCGATGCGTGTCGAGGATGTGTTGACGTGCTGCCCCCCCGGACCCCCGGCGCGCGTCGCTCGCACCGTCAACTCGGCGCGAGGTACTGAAACGCGGTCATTGATGATCAGCGGATCGGCGATTCCCATCGGTGCGGCTAGTACGGTAGGAAAACGGGAGGATGTTGCCCACCATAGCAATCTACTAATAGTGGCGCCGTGGCCCCCATCCTTGCATTATGCGCCGGAATCGCCGATCCTGATCTCGTTGCATCCTGCAACGGTACCTCCCTGGAGCCAGATGCGCGCGAACTTCTTCCAGACCGCTGACGACCGGTTCCTCGGATTGCTGGACCCGCGGCGTGTCGTGCGCTGGCTGTACCTCGCGCGCTTCACCGTCGCGACTGCCATTTACGTGGCGGCCATCCAGGCATGGCAGACCGCCGACCCCGAGAAGACGCTCGTTGCGTCGCTCAGCTTCGCGCTCACGCTCATCGTCGTCGTCGTTTCGTCCATCTGGACGGAGGTGCAGCGCAAGCGGCCGACGATCGCGTTCTTCTACGGGCAGTTCATCTTCGACCTGATGGTCGTCACGTCGGTGGTGCACGTGACGGGTGGCGCGGCGTCTGGCTTTGCCGCGCTATACATCCTCGTCAACGCCGCGGCCGCCCTCATGCTCCCCGCGCGCGGCGCGCTCCTCGTCGCAGGGCTCGGGAGCGCGTTCTACGTCGCTGATGTCATCGCCGTGGGTGCGGGTCCGCTCTCGGTCGCGCTCATGCTGCAGCTCCTCGTCTTCGTCGGCGTGGCATTCGGCACGAGTTCCATCGCTGCCCGCCTGCGCGAGCGTGGGCAGGGCACCGAGCGTCTCGAGGCTGAGCTGGCCAGCGCGCGGCTGCGCGCCGCCGACATTCTGGCGAACATTCGCAGCGGTATCATTACCGTGGACGAGTTCGGCACGCTGCAGTACGCCAACCCGATGGCCAGCGAGCTGCTTGGCCTTCCACTGAACACCGCCGTCGGCCGGGCCATCGTCACCGACCTGCGCCGGGTGGCGCCCGTGGTGGGCAACGCGCTCGATCGCGCGTTGCGCGATCACGTGCACCTGAGCCGCGCCGAGGGTCACCTCACGCGCGGCGGCAATCCGTTCCCCGTCGGCGTGACGACGACGTCGGATGCGGGCGACGGCCAACACGTGCCGCGTTCGGCGACGGCAATCTTCCAGGACATCAGCGACCAAAAGCGGCTGGAGCAGCTGAACCTGCGCGCCCAGCGGCTCGAAGCCGTCGCCGAACTCTCCGCCTCGCTGGCGCATGAGATCCGCAACCCGCTCGCGTCCATTCAGAGCGCGGTGGAGCAGATGTCGCGCCGGCCGAGTGCCACCGACGATGAGCGAACGCTGGCAAACCTGATCGTTCGCGAGTCGGGGCGCCTCTCGCGCGTGCTCACGGAGTTCCTCGACTTCGCCCGCGTGCGGGTGACGCGCATGGAGCCGGTGGACCTCGGCCAAATCGCACGCGGCGCCGCGGCGCTCGCCCTCGCGCATCCGAACTGCGCCGAGGGCGTTCGCCTCGACGTGCAGGTCAACGGCGAGGCGCTGACGTTCGTCGGCGACGAAGACCTCCTCCATCGCGCCGTCTTCAACCTTGTGCTCAACGCGCTGCAGGCGTCGACCGAGAACGGCGCGGTGCACGTCTCGGCGCGCGCCGTCGAGCACGGGCAGCTTCCCTCGGGTGTCGCGCTCGACGGCGGCGCGTTCGAGATCGTCGTCGCCGACGAAGGCCCGGGCATTCATCCCGACATTGCTGATCGGATGTTCGAGCCCTTCAGCACGACCAAGCCCGGCGGGACGGGCCTCGGGCTCGCGGTCACGCATCGCGCCATCGAGGCGCATCGCGGCTACGTGCTCGTTGACACTGATTCTGCGGGCACACGCTTCACCGTGCTGCTCCCGCGCGCCCCTCATGCCTCCGGAGAGACCGCGTGAACGATCGCGCACAGCCCACCGTCCTTGTCGTGGACGACGAGACGGGCATCCTCGAGACGCTGGAGATCCTGCTGCGCAGCGAGGGGTTCGCGCCGCAGGTCGCGCACGGCGGCCGCGCCGGCCTCGAGGCGCTCGAACGAGGCGCGCACGACATCGTGCTCACCGACGTGCGCATGCCGCAGGTGACGGGCGTCGAGATTCTCGCGGCGGCCCGGCGCAAGGATCCTGACGTGCCCGTCATCCTGATGACTGCCCAGGCCACCCTGCAAACGGCGGTGCAAGCGGTCAATGAAGGCGCGTTCTATTACATCCAGAAGCCATTCCGCAACGACGAACTCGTGGCGATCCTGCGCCGCGCGGCCGAGCATCGCAACCTGCGCGTCGAGAACAGGTCGCTCAAGAAGGAGATTCGCCGGCGCGACCGTGCCTCGGCAGGCGCGCCGATCGGCAGCAACAAGAAGTGGCTTGAGGTCATGCGCATGGCCGAAGCCGTGGCCGGCACCGAGTCCACGGTGCTGGTCACTGGCGAGTCGGGCACGGGCAAGGAAGTGGTGGCCCGGTACCTTCACGATTTGTCGGCGCGCGCCGAAGGGCCGTTCCTCTCCATTAATTGCGGGGCGCTACCCGAGGGGTTGCTTGAAAGCGAACTTTTCGGTCACGTGAAGGGATCGTTCACCGGGGCTGTCAAAGACAAGTCAGGACTCTTCACCGCCGCTGCGGGCGGCACGTTCTTCCTCGACGAAATCGGCGAGACGACGCAGGCCACGCAGGTGAAGCTGCTGCGCGTCCTGCAGCAGCGTGAGATCATTCCCGTCGGCGCCACCGACGCCGAGCCGATTGATGTGCGCATCATCGCGGCCACCAACCGCGATCTCGAGGAGGAGATCAAGCGCGGCGCGTTCCGCCGCGATCTCTTCTATCGGCTCAACGTCATCGCCATCCACCTGCCGCCGCTGCGTGAGCGCCGCGACGACATTCCGGTGCTCGCCGAGGCGTTCCTGCTGGAGTCGGCGACGGAGCGCGGGGAGCCGGTGAAGCGGCTCAGCGAGGATGCGCGCGAAATGCTCTCGGAGTACGCATGGCCCGGCAACGTGCGCGAGTTGGAAAACGCGCTCGAGCGTGCCGTCATACTTAGCACGGGACCGGTGATCAGCGTCACCGCACTGCCCGAACGTCTTGCCGAGCGCCGCGCGGAGCCGCTCATCGCGGAGCGCCCCACGCCGAACCCCACGCTCGAGGCGATCGAGCGCGCGTACATCCTCTGGGTGCTGCAGAGCGAGCAGGGCAACAAGACGCGCGCCGCCGAGACGCTTGGCATTGATCCGTCGACGCTGCATCGCAAGCTCGCACGCTATGGAGTGGAGGCGTGACGAAACCGGCGGCGCGCGCCGACGCGCCGCGCTCCGAGCCGCCGCGCCCAGCTCCACCGGACGCGCGTGCGCCTCGCCCACTGTGGATGGCGCCCGCAATTGCGGCGCTGGTCGTGCTTGCCTGCGCGATCGCCAGCATCACCCCCGATCCGATCGGCGTTTTCTGGGACGACGGCGTCTACTTGCTCACGGCGAAGGCGCTGGCCGCCGGCGACGGGTATCGCTACGCGTATCTCCCTGGCATGCCGCCGGCCATCCACTATCCGCCGGCCTTTCCGCTGCTGCTCGCTGCGCTGCTCAAGGTGACGCCGGCTTTTCCGGCGAACGTCGCCATCCTGAAGCTCCTCAACCCGCTCTGCCTCGCGCTCGGCGTGTACGGCGCCGCACGGCTTGCCGCGCGTCAGCTGGGCATGAACGGGCCGAGCGCGCCGATCGCGGTCGCCGTCTGCGCGCTCACCGCGCCGGTACTCGTGCTGACGAACGTCCTGCTCTCCGAATCGCTCTTCTTCGCCGTGCTCGTCGGCGCGCTCTGGCTCGTCGAAGACGCGATAGAGCGCGGTGGCACGCGAGCCGCCGTCGTCGCAGGTGCAGCCATCGCCGTTCTGGCGCTGGTGCGCACCGTCGGCGGTGTACTGCTCCCCGCCGCGGTCGTCGTGCTCTGGTGGCGGCATCGGCGCCGCGAGGCCGTGCTGCTCGTCACGACGGCGATCGTCGCACTCGCGCCGTGGCAACTGTGGGTCTGGCAGGCAGCGCGAGGCTTCCCCGATGAACTGCGGGGCAGCTACGGTCCCTACCTCGAGTGGGTGATTGGCGGGTACCGGCGCGAACCGTCGCTCGCCGCTCACGTGCTCGCGCGCAACGCGTCCGACCTGTGGCGCGCGTTCGGCATCATCTTCGCACCACGCCTCCCCCGCGCGGTCCAGTGGCTCGCGGCCCTCGGCGCGCTCTCCGCCCTCGGCGTCGGATTAGTCGCCCTGATGCGGCGCGCGAGCGCGCTCGCCGCGTTCCTGCTCTTGTATGGCGTGGTCGTGTTGCTCTGGCCGTACAATCCAGAGCGGTTCGTTTGGGCCGTGTGGCCGCTGGGCGGTCTCCTCCTGCTGGCCGCCGCGCGCGCCGCGGGTGTGTGGGGCGCACCCCGCTGGAGACATTCGCCGCGCGCCGCGGGGCTCGTGGTCACGGCGCTGCTTGTAGGGCACGCGGCGTACGCCGTGCGCGGCCTCGTCGGCGGGTATGCTGGCGCTCCCCAGCGCGCGATGACCGATCGACTGTGGCCGCTGGTGCAGTGGACCGTCACGCACGCGGGGCCCGTGGACATCGTCGCCAGTGACGCGCACGTGATGATCGCACTCTACACAGGGCGTACGACGATGCCGGTATCGATTCTCACGCCCGCCGAGCACGTGCGCGACAAGCCCGCGCCAGAATTCGCGCGCGAACTCGACGCGCTCGCGGCGCGCTATCGCCCGCAACTGCTTGTGCTGTCGCGTGGCACACCCGAGCTCGACGCCGTGCCACTCTGGGCCGCCACGCCGACGGCGCCTATGGTCACGCCGCTGCCGCCCGTTCCAGGCGGCGGATCGGCCTTCGCCCTACGGGCGCGGCCATGAGCACACCCGTGGAGGCTATGGAGCGACGCACGATCGTCGCCGTGGCGGCCGTCAGCGTGCTGCTCGGCTTTTTCGCGTTGAACGACATCCCGATCGGCGTGTTTCAGGATGACGGCCACTACCTCGTGCTCGCCCGCGCGATCGCGGAAGGCGCTGGATACCGCTACACCAACCTGCCCGGCGCGCCCGCGGCCACACACTTTCCCCCGGGGTACCCGCTGCTGCTCGCGCCGCTTTGGTGGCTGGCGCCGCGCTTTCCCGCCAACGTGATGCTCTTCAAGCTCGTCAACGTCGTGCTGCTGCCCGTTGCCGCGCTCGGCGTGCGCGCGATGGCGCGGCGCGTGGGCGGACTTGGCGTGGTCGCGGCGGCCGGCATCGCAATCGCCAGCGTCGCGAGCGTGCCGCTGCTGTTCCTGACCGGGCTGGTGTTTTCGGAGATTGCGTTCATCGCCGCACTGTGCGGTGTGCTTATCATCGCGGAATCACTGGTGAGGCGTTCTGATGCGATCTCGTTGCGCGCCGCCCTTGCCGTCGGCACGGCGATCGGCGCGCTCACCATGCTGCGCACCATTGGGGTCACGCTGCTGCCGACGCTGCTCACCGTGCTGTGCTGGCGTCGCCGGTGGCGCGACGCGACTCTCGTGATGACTGGCGCTCTCGTCTTCCTTTTACCGTGGCAATGGTGGACGACCGTCCACGCGCACGACGTACCGTCGGCGGTCGCCGGAGCGTACGGAGCGTACGGCCCATGGCTCGTTGAGGCGTGGCGCACGGGCGGCACTTCCTTCGCGCGCGCCGTCGTCGTGGAGAATCTGCGCGGCCTGCGCATGCCGCTGATGCTGTTCGGCCTCTACGAGGTTGCGCCGTGGCTGCAGGCGGTTGCGGCGCTCGCGCTGCTTGGGTTCGCGGCGGTGGGCGCGCGGCGGCTCTGGTCGCGCGCGCCGGTGACCGTGCTGTTCTTCGTGCCGTACGGTCTGCTGCTGCTGGCATGGCCATTTCCACCCGACCGGTTCCTCTGGCCGCTGTGGCCCGTCGTGCTCGTCCTTCTCGTCCGCGGTGTCACGGCGCTCGGCGGCGCCGATGCGCAGCCAAGCGTACGCCGGCCGGCGCGCGTCGCAACCGCGCTCCTTACCGTGTGCTTCATCACGTGGCACGTGCGCAACTGGTCAGAACGATCGTGGGAGGAACTCGCGCGAACCAACGCGCGAGTCGGGCTCGCCGCGGCCGGCGTCGCGCTCGCCCTACCACGCGATGGCCTCGTCGCCACGGACCAAGATGCGATGGTGCACCTCTATGCCGGTCGCCCCGCGGTGCCCCTCGTTGCGTTGACTGCGGAACAGCACGTCCGCACGCGCTCCGACGACGAGGTCGCCG
>JAHFCU010000044.1 GCA_023249305.1 Gemmatimonadota bacterium | reverse complement strand
AGGGTGCGCGCGAGGGCGATGCAGTCGTCCATCGTGGCGCCTTCGAGCGGAATGAACGGACAAACGTCGGTGGCGCCGAGGCGCGGATGCTCCCCCGAGTGATGGTTCAGGTCAATCAACTCGGCGGCCTTGGCGATGCCGCGGAAGGCGGCCTCGACCGCCGCGTCCGCGGTGGCCACGACGGTGACGACGGTCCGGTTGTGCGATGCATCGCTGGAGACGTCGAGCACGGTGACGCCATCGCCGGCGGCGATGGCGTCGCAGATAGCCGTGACGACCTCGGGACGGCGACCCTCGGAGAAGTTGGGGACGAGTTCGATGAGCTTCATATGACAGCGATTGAGGATTTGGACTTAGGATTGCGATTCAGGACTGTGATTCGCAATTGCGATTCGCGATGGTCCGGCGTGCGGAACAGACCCAACAAATCTACGCCAGTCGGCGCTGACGGCGAGCGGGTACGCTATCCCCTCAGCCGCTCCATCAGCCAGCCATGCATCGCGGGTGACGCCGCGAGAATGCTCGTGTGGGCCACGGGGCAGGGCGCGCCGCGCAGGTCCGTCACGACGGCGCCCGCCTCGCGTGCAATCAGAATGCCGGCGGCGATGTCCCACGGTGCGAGGATGTTCTCCCAGAATCCGTCGAAGCGACCGCACGCCACGCCGGCGAGATCGAGTGACACGGAGCCCGGCCGACGCAACCCGGCCGTGTGTTTCATCAGCCGGCGCATCTGGCCAAGATAGACATCCACGTTGTCGCCGCCCTTGTACGGGAAGCCCGTCGCAATCAACGCGCGTTCGGGCGTCTCAATGGTGCTGACCGCGAGCCGCTGGCCATCGCACCACGCCCCGCCGCCGCGCGTGGCGGTATACCACTCGTCGCGCGGCACGTGCAGCACGACCCCCGCCACGAGCTCATTGTCCACGAGCGCGGCAATAGACACGGCGTACTCGAGCATGCCGTGCAGGAAGTTGGTGGTGCCGTCGAGCGGATCCACGACGAAGGTCACGCCCTGCGAGCGCCGCTCGGCGGGAAGCGTGCTCGCGGTTTCCTCGGCGAGGATCGCGGCCCCCGGCACGCGCGCCATCAGCGACTCGATGATCAAGGCCTCGGCCGTGGTGTCAATCTCGCTGACGAAGTCGGTGGCGGTCTTCTCGCGCCAGACGAGCGACGCACGGCGCCGCTCGCCATCGCGAATGACTTCGGCGGCGGCCGCCGCGGCGGTGCGCACGGCGTCGAGCAGGAAATCGGGCGTCATTGGTTGAAGTGTCATGGGTGCGATCCTAGCTTTCCTGCCATGTCTCGCATCTTCAGCGGCATCCAGCCGTCCGGCGAACTGCACATCGGCAACTATCTTGGCGCGGTGAAGAACTGGGTCGCGCTCCAAGCGCAGTACGAATCGTACTTCTGCGTCGTGGACTTGCACGCCATCACCGCTGCGTACGCGCCGGACGATCTGCGCCGCCGGACGCGCGAGATGGCCGCGTCGCTCCTGGCCGCCGGCCTCGACCCCGAACGCTGCACGCTGTTCGTGCAATCGCGCGTGCCGGAACATACCGAGCTGCAGTGGATCTTCAACACGGTCGCGCCGCTCGGCGAACTGGAGCGACAGACGCAATTCAAGGAGAAGCGGGAGCGGCAGGAGCAGGTGATGGCCGGGCTGCTCAACTATCCCGTGCTTCAAGCGGCGGACATCCTTCTCTACCTCGCCGACTCCGTGCCAGTGGGCGAGGACCAAGTGCAGCACCTCGAACTCTCGCGCGTGATCGCGCGCAACTGGAACGCACGCTTCAGCCCCGAGGGGCACCCGTACTTTCCCGAGCCGCAGGCCAAGCTGACGCCGACGCGTCGAATTGTCGGCCTCGACGGCAACGCGAAGATGTCGAAGTCGCTCAACAACACGATCGGCCTGCTCGAAACACCCGACGAGATCTGGGCCAAGCTGCGCCCGGCCGTGACCGACCCAGCGCGGATCAAGAAGAGCGACCCGGGCAACCCGGACAAGTGTGCGGTGATTTTCGGGCTGCATCAGGCGTTCTCGCCGCCCGCAGTTGTGGCCGAGGTGGATGCCAAGTGCCGCAGTGCAGGGTGGGGATGCATCGACTGCAAAAAGGTGCTCTTCGAGCACATGAACGTGGAGCTGACGCCCATTCGCACGCGCGCGCAAACGTTCGCGGAGCAGCCGTCGCTCGTGGATGAGGCGCTCGACGCGGGCGCGGAGAAGGCGCGCGTGGTGGCGGGGCGCACAATGGCGCACGTGAAGGAGCGGATGGGACTCGCCTGAAACGGCGCGGCAACAGAGCCGCCCAGGAGCAGACGCGATGATGCTGGCGCAGGTTGGCTCCGAAGTCGTGCAGGATCTTATCGGTTCGTTTCGGCTCGACCTCGCGCTGAAGCTCGGCGCGGCGGTGCTGTTGGGCGGCGCGATCGGGATGGAACGGCAGATTGCGGGCAAGCCGGCGGGGCTGCGGACCAACATCCTAATCTGCCTCGGGTCGGCGCTCCTGATGGATCTCTCCATGACTCTGCACGGACCCGACGGGCGTATGGGTGACCCCGCCCGACTTGCCGCGCAGGTGGTGACCGGCATCGGCTTCCTTGGTGCGGGCACCATCATGCAGTCGAAGGGGACGATCACCGGCCTCACATCGGCGGCGACGATCTGGGCGGTAGCTGCAATCGGCCTCACCATCGGTGCGGGGTTCTACATCGAGGGGTTGGGGGCGGGCATCATGGTGCTGCTCGTGCTTGAGCTGCTGGGCAGCTTCGAACACCGCCTCGTGCGTGCACGCCGAACAGTCCCTGCGACGCTGCGCGCTTCGGTCAAGGCGGATTTCGCGCCACTCGAGCAGCTGTTGCGAGATTCGGGCATCAAGGTGGTCGAGCGCGAGACCTATGACCATGCAAACGATCGCGTCTTCGAGCTACGCCTGCGCGGTCCCGCTCCGCAGTTTGAGATGGCGCGCGGACTCCTGCTCGAGCGACCCGACGTACTCGACATGACGCTGCACTAGCATGCGGCGCCTCGTTGTTGATCTGCGGTCCACGTCGGACGCGTTTCGGCTGCCCGATGCCGTGGCGGATCAGATCCGCGCCGCGACGCCTGCCGGATGGGAAACGGTCGTGGTGCGCGAGGACAATGACGCGCTCGATGGCACGCCGCGCGGCCCGGGCGCCGAAGCGATGGCCGCGGTGGCGGAAGCGGAGATCTACTTCGGATGGGGCATGCCGGCGTCGCTCTTTCAGGCCGCGCGCAAGCTGTGCTGGGTCCAGTCGGCGCTCGCCGGCACGGGGGCGCTGCTCGCCCTCCCCGAGATGCGCGACGGTCCATGCCTCTTCACGAATGCGGCCGGCATCTTCGGTCCGCCGATCGCCGAGCACGTGCTCGCGGGCGTGCTTCACCTGACGCGCGCCCTCGATCTCGCCGAGTCGCTGCGCGCGGAGCGGCGGTGGGATCAGGCGGCGTTCGGCACGGCGGCGGCAATGGTGCGCGAGATTGGCGAGCTGCGCGTGCTGGTGGTCGGTACCGGTGGCTTGGGGTCGGAGATCGGCGCGCGGTTCACGGCGCTCGGTGCGCAGGTGTCTGGCCTTCGACGCGACCCGGCCAAGGGGTGCCCACCGGGCTTCGCGCGCGTGGCGGGGCTCGAGTCGCTCGAGAGTGAGCTCGCGGTGGCGGATGTCGTCGTGCTCGCGGCGGCACTGACGGCCGAGACGCGCAACCTGCTGGACGCGCGGCGGCTGGCGCTCCTGCCGCCGGGTGCGATCGTCGTCAACGTGTCGCGCGGCACGATGCTGGATGAGGAGGCGTTGCGCGCGGCGCTCGAGGCCGGGCGCCTGCGCGGGGCGGTGCTCGATGTCTTTACACGAGAACCCCTAGCCCCCGAGAGTGCGCTGTGGCAACTTCGACAGGTCGTTGTGACACCGCACGTGAGCGGCGTTTCCCCGCGTCGGCTGTGGGACCGGCTGGCGGCACTGTTCTTGGGGAACTGGCAAGCGTACCTCGAGCGCCGGCCGCTCCGGAATCTCGTGGACAAGGCGATCGGGTACTAGAGACGCGATGGAAAAGATCATCAAGGCGGCGGTAGATCGCGGGGCGTCGGACCTGCACATCAAGGCGGGCGACGTCTTTCGTGCGCGCATTGATGGCCGGCTCGTGCCGCTCACCAAGCAGGCGCTGACGCCGGAGCAGACCAAGGCGATCGCGCTGCGGCTGATCCCCAACGACGAAGATCGCAGCCACATCGACAAGCTCAACGACTATGACTGCTCGTGGGGCGCGCCCGGAATCGGCCGCTTCCGCGTGAATATCCTGCGCCAGCGGTCGAGTTTCATGATCGTCATGCGCGTCATACCGTTCGAGGTGCCGACGTTCGAGAAGCTCAGAATGCCGGAGGTGATGCGGCGCGTCACCGAGACCGAGCGCGGGATGATCCTCGTCACCGGCGTCACAGGCTCGGGCAAGTCGAGCACGATGGCGGCGATGATCAACCACATCAACTCGAACACGAACAAGCATATCGTCACGCTGGAGAACCCGATCGAGTTCCTGCACCGCGACCTGCAGAGCAGCATCACGCAGCGCGAGATCGGCGTGGACACCGAGAGCTTCCGCAGCGGACTGCGTGCGGCACTGCGCCAGGACCCCGACGTCATTCTCATCGGCGAAATGCGCGACGCGGAGACGGTGGACACGGGCATGAAGGCGGCGGAAACGGGCCACCTGCTGCTCTCGACGCTGCACACGCCCGATGCGCAGAGCACAATCCTCCGCATCATGGCGATGTTCCCGCCGGAAGAGCAGGAAGTCGTGCGCGTGCGCCTTGCCGAGACCCTGCATGCGGTGGTCAGCCAGCGCTTGCTGCCGCGCGCCGACGGTCACGGCCGCGTCGTGGCCGCCGAGGTGATGATCGTCACGGCGACCATTCGCGACCTGATCCTCGAAGGCGAGAAGATCGGCGAAATCCGCGACTACATCGCCGAAGGGAGGGAGCAGTACGGGATGCAGACGTTCGACCAGCACCTCAGCGACCTGGTGCAGAGCGGGGAAGTGACATTCGACGTGGCACTTGCTGCGGCGACGCGCCCGAGCGACTTCCAGCTCAAGATGCAGACTTTCCGCCGGCGCTCGACGACGGTGAAAGCCACCGAGGTGCCCAAGGAATCGCCGAAGACCGATCAAGGGTTCCAGACCGGCTCGGGCATGGATTTCCTGAACGGCTAGTCGCGGCGGCACGCAGGTCTACCGTCGACCGTCCACCGTCTACCGTCACCGTCAGACACAATGGCCTCTCTAGCGCTCGCCGGTGTATTCGGCCCCGTTACCACGCCCTTTACCGCCGCCGAGACGCCCGATCTCGCCGGCTTGGCGTCGAACATCCGGTCGCATCTCGCGCACGGCCTGCACGGCATCGTCGTCTGCGGCTCCACGGGCGAGGCCGCCCTGCTCGACGAAACCGAGCGTTGCAAGCTCGTGGAAACCGCGCGCGCGACCGTGCCCGCAGACTTTCCGGTGTTGATCGGGACTGGCGCCGAGTCCACGCGGCAGTGTGTGACGCGGTGCCGCGATGCGGGCGCGCGCGGCGCGAGTGGCGTGCTCGTCGTCGCGCCGCACTACTACGGTGCGCAAATGACCGGCGAGGCGCTGCGCACGCACTATCAGCGCGTGGCCGATGAGAGCCCCGTGCCGGTGGTGTTCTACAACATTCCGAAGTACATGCATTTCCGTCTCGAGCCGGAACTCGTCGCGGAACTCTCGATGCATGAGAACATTGTCGGCATCAAGGATAGCTCGGGCGACCTCGCCCTGATCGAAGGCTACCTGCAGGCGCAGGGGGCATCGTTCAGTGTCATGACGGGAAGCGGCGGCCAGTTTCTTCCCGCGCTGCAACTCGGCGCGCGCGGCGGTATCGTGGCCGTGAGCCTGTTCGCCGGCGGGCTATGCATGGACGTGTACGACGGATTCAAGAGCGGCGACCTGAGCCGCGCGACCGCGGCACAGGAGAAGCTCAAGCCGCTGGCGAGCCAGATCGTCGCCGGCCTTGGCGTGCCCGGTGTGAAGGCGGCGCTCGAGGCGGTGGGGCTCGTCGGCGGCCCGGTACGCATGCCGTTGACCGCGCTGACCGCCGACCAGCGCCGCGTCGTGCAGAGCCTGATGAGCGCATAGATGTTCGACGCGAAGACGCGCGCCATCGTGGTCGTCGGCGCCCAGTGGGGCGACGAAGGCAAGGGCAAACTCGTGGACGTGATCGCCGAGCGCGCCGACTGGGTGGTGCGCTATCAGGGCGGCGCGAACGCCGGCCACACGGTGCACATCGGCGATCACTCGACGGTGCTGCATCAGGTGCCGAGCGGCATCTTGCATCCCGGCGTGCGCTGCGCGATTGGCAACGGTGTCGTGCTCGACCCCGAGACGTTGTTCGAGGAAGTGGACCAGCTCGTGAAGGACGGCGTGGATGTTTCGGGGCGGCTGTACGTGAGCGACCGCGCGCATCTCGTGATGCCGTATCACAAGCTCGTGGACAAGGAGAGTTCGGCGAGCAAGGCGATTGGCACGACGGGGCGGGGGATCGGCCCGTGCTACGAGGACAAGATCGCGCGGCGCGGCGTGCGCGTGCTCGACCTCAAGCATCCGGCGCGTTTGCGCGCGCTAGTCGAGAAGGGAACAGAGCACGCCAACCAGCTGCTCGTTGCCTTCAGCTCCTCGAAGCGGGCGAGCGTGGAGCACACCTTGGAAGTCTACTCGGCGCTCGCGCCGAGGTTGCTCGGATTGAGCGAGGACGTCGGGCTGGCGGTGCATCGCGCGCTCAAGACCGGCGCCGCGGTGTTGTTTGAGGGGGCGCAGGGGTCGTTGCTCGACGTGGATCACGGGACGTATCCGTTTGTGACGAGCAGCAACACGACGGCCGGTGGCGCGGCAACCGGCGTGGGCATTTCACCGCGCGCGCTCGACGAGTGCATCGGTGTGGTGAAAGCGTACACGACGCGCGTGGGGAGCGGACCGCTCCCGACAGAGTTCGACGAGGCGATGGGCGAGCGCGTGCGCACGCTCGGCAATGAGTACGGCGCTACCACGGGACGTCCGCGCCGCTGCGGCTGGTTTGACGCGGTGGTGGTGCGGTATGCCGTGCGCGTGAACGGACTGTCGGCGCTGGCCGTGACCAAGCTCGACGTGCTCGACACGCTCGAGAAGATCGGGCTGTGCACCGGCTACGAGATCGAGGGCGAGGTGGTGACCGAATTCCCGGGCGATCTCGCGGAACTAGAGAACATCAAGCCGCGCTACGAGTGGTTTGAGGGGTGGATGAAATCTACAGCGGATGCGCGGAAGATTGAGGCATTGCCGGCGCAGGCGCGTGAATACCTCGATCGCATCGAGGCGCTGGTGGAATCGCCGATTCGATACGTCAGTGTGGGGACGCGGCGGGAGCAGATCATCGGGCTGTGAAGACGATTGAGGATTTAGATTCAGGATTGCGACTGAGGATTGGGATAAGCGATTGCGATTGGCGATTGGGATCGCGATTGGCGATGGAATTGGGAAGGCCGCCGGTGAGGGCGGCCTTCTGCAGTTCCGGAGTATCCGTGCGGTGCCAACGACGCCCTCTACTTCACCGGCCCGAGATAGCGATCCAGCCAGCCGAGCGTTTCGCGAATGAGATCCTGCCGTGGCACGTAGTGCACGCCGTTGACGATGACGTGCCGCTTGTGCGCTGCCGGAGTGCCGAGAAAGCCGTACATCGGTTCGGCTGACGTCGCCAACGGGAACGTGAAATCGTAGCGGCCGTTGATCATCAGCACGGGCGTGTGAACGCGCGGCAAGTAGTTCAGGTCATCCGCCTCCGGCAGTGCGCGCCGGAAGTTCAAGCCTGCCACGTTCAGCACTGCTGCCTTGAAGCGTGGCTCAATGGCGAGCACGAGGCCGCCGAATCGCCCGCCCCAGCTCATGCCGAGATAGGCGACCTTCGACGTGTCCATATCGGCCCGCGTCCCCAAGTAGTCGAGCGTACGGCTCACGTCTTTCTCCCACATGATGACGTGGTCCTTGTATGCGTTCGACACGTCGGGATCTGAGACGCGCATCTCATCGCCCCGCTCGAACGTGCTCTTGTACACAGGGAAGATGACGGCGCGCCCGCCATCCACGAGGAAATCGAAGTACCCAGTGGCCAGCTTGTCGCTCGAGCGCGTGGTTAGCGCGCCGCTGCCGGGGAAGAAGATGGCCGCCTGATAAGGCGGCCGGCCATGCCGCGGCAAGTACACGTAGGCGGACACGCGCTCGCCGCCGTACGCCGCATCGTACGACACCTTCTCGAGGATCCACTGCGCCGATGAATCGCGCCGCTCGACACGCGGATGCACGAGCGCCGGGTCGTACGCAAACTGGCTGCGATAGATCTTGAACGCCTCGTCCCCGACGGGCTTTTCGACCTTGTAGTCGCGGAACGAGAGCTCGATGGGGCGGAAGGCCGCGTGGTTGGCCGGTGTCGAATCCGCGTTGAGCGCGAGGCGGAAGCCATTGACGTCGGAGCGATCGAACGGCGGACGAATTGCCGGCTCGTAGTAGGTATACTCGGGATCGTTGAAGCCGCCGCCGAGAATGAACCTTCCTCCCTCAGTGCGCGACTCATTGAAACACCATTCGCGCACGTTGCCGGCCATGTCCATTGTCCCGAAACCACCTATGCCGCGAAACGAACCCACGGGCGCGGTGCCGTCACGCACGCGCTCAATGTTGCTGGCCGACGTTACTGACCCGGACGCCGGGAACTTGGCCACGCGCCACCACTCGAAGACGCTCGGCAGCCGCTTGCCGCGGAACTTCGCGTACGCAGCGGCTTCATACCAACTGACGCCGCCCACCGGATGGCTGCCTTTGTCACGCGGGAACCTGCCGGCCTCCCACGTCGCTGGTCCCGGCCGACCGGTGCGGTCCACAAACTTCGCGATGCCCTCTTCCCACGTTAACTGGCGGCCTTCGAGAAAGAACGCATGCTCCCAGAGCTCGCGTCGCTGATATCCGCCCGAGTCAACGAAGAGCTGGTACTGCTCGTTGGTCACCTCGAAGCGGTCGAGGAAATACGCCGCCACGGTTGACGAGTCGCCTCGGCGGAGCTTGGAGATATCCGGGGCAACGAGTGCGCCGTCAACGCGCACCATGCCCGGCGGCATCTTCGTCACGGGGACGAGCGCGAACCGCGCCTGCGAGACACTCGCGATCGTATTGGATGCTGCGCCGCCGATGTCGAGACCCGTGGCATATCCATCCGCTTCGAACTTGAACTGCGAGACGACCGGCAGCCGCGGAAGGACAATGCGGGCAATCGGCGCCTTTCCGAGATACTCCCAGCCGTCGCCGGGCGCCGCGCTGTACGCTCTCCGATAGACGCGCGCGCCCTTCGGCGTGCCGTCAATGGCGACGGTATCGGCGAAGACGCGCCGTAGTGCGGCCAACGTCGAGTCGCTGGGTATGATGGCGTCAAGGCGCACCGCCAGCAGGTACGCGGACTCCCAGTCTCCGCGCTCGACCGCCGCTTGCAGCGCGGGTAACGTCCGTGACCGCGCCCACAGCACGCGCGCCGACTTCGCGAAGGCCGCGCTGAGAGCGAGCACCAGTGCGAGCGCAACGAGCGCCGTCCGCAACGTGGGTCGGCGAAACTTGCTCCATGCCGCTGGCGCGGCACTCCCAGATGCGAGTCCCTGACTCTTCCCGTCGCGAGCGCCATCAGACACGGCCGGCATCCCGCTGCCGCTCGTGATCGTCTCAAGCACGCGCACGATGTCCGCAGCCGACTGAGGGCGCTCGCTCGCGTTCTTCGCGAGACACTGCATGACCAACTCAGCGAGCGCGGCTGGCGTGTCCGCGCGGAGTTCGGCGATTGACCGCGGCGTTTCCTGCACATGCGCGGCAAGCATCCGCTGCGGCGTGCGCTCGGGAAAGACCGGATGGCCGGCCAGTAGTTCGTACGCCATGGCGCCGAGCGAATAGATGTCGGCGCGATGATCAATGTTAGGGTCGCCCGCGGCCTGTTCCGGCGCCATGTACGCCGGCGTGCCGATAGAAGTGCCGATTTGCGTCAAGGTTGCCGAGCCCGACAGGGTGCGCGCGGCACTGATCGCCTTGGCGATTCCAAAGTCGGTGACGACCGCCGTGCCCTCGGAGAGCAGCACGTTGTCGGGCTTGATGTCGCGATGCACGACGCCATGGCGATGAGCGTACGCGAGTGCCTTGGACACGTCTCGCAGCACGCTGACGACCTCGGTCACGGCCAGCGGGCCCTGGCTCAGGCGCACGCGCAGCGACTCGCCGTCCACGAACGGCATCGTGTAGAAGGGAAGGCCGTTCGTCTCGCCGGCGGTGAGCACCGGCACGATGTTCGCCTGCTGGAGCGCGGCAGCCATCTGGATCTCGCGCTCAAACCGCTCCATGCTCAGGCCCTGCGCCAACTCCGGCGACAGCACCTTGATGGCGACCTTGCGCTTGAGGCGCACCTCCTCGGCCTCGAACAGTCGGCTCATGCCGCCGCCGCCGAGCTCGCGCTCCAGGCGGAAGGCGTCACCGAGTGTCTGCTGCAACTGCGACCGCAGGTCAACGTTCAAGGATCGGACCTCGCGTAGGGGGCAACCACCATGAAGCTACGCCCGTACGAAACGAGGGGCTAGCCAACTCGATGGTCCTGCGCGGCCGCGCCAACGAGCCGCTGGTAGAGCATGCCGCCAGCGTACAGCGCAACGCCGAGCACCACGAGCCCGACGATGCGCGCAATCGGCGATGCGCCCTTGAGGTCAAGTAGCAGCACCTTGATGGCCGCCGCACCGAACACGGCGAGTGACGACTGCCCCAGCATTTTGTCTGAGAGGCGCAGCGACAGCACGAGGCACCCCACGGCAAGCACGCCCCACGCGGCCGACTGGAGGATTGGTTCATTCAGGAGGTGCAGGGCAGCGGCCATGGCGCTCGTATGTCCCAAGTACAACAGCACCGTCTGCATGACGTCGAGCACGCGGCGGTTGCGCGTCATCCAGTAACCCGCATACAGCAACATGGCATACGCGACGGCGAGCAGCCGGTGCATGGGCACTTCATTCAACTCGCTGCCGAAGACGACCCGCATGTAGTTCACGAGCAGCATGATGCCGGCCGCGATGTACAGCGGCCATCGAGCGGTCCGCGAGTCGACGACTTTCAACGTGCCGAGCGCGACGAGTGGCGCAGCGACGAGCGCGATCCACGGCGCCAACGTCTGCGGAACCGCCTCGATGTAGCCCGCGTGAAAGAGCACGAGCGCCGCATAGCTGGCGAGGAGCAACTCGCCACCCGGGAGCGGACGCTTCAGGCTCATGCGCGACACTTGGTAGAGCAGCGCGAGCGCCGCGAGGCTACCGACCGCGATCCAAGGCGCCACATCCGGCAGATGCTGCTTGAGCAGCGTGTACTGCAGGAAGTAGAACAGCAATAGCGGAGGCAGGTGCACGACCGCGGACGGTTCGTCGAGCGGGGACGAGCGGCGCACGGAGAACGCCGCCGTCGCGACGCCGAAGATCGCGAACTGCGCCGTCTGGAAGGCGAGCACCGCAATCCAGTGATCCGTCGGTTGGTGACGCCACGCCACGTCGAACCCGAAGAATGCCAGGTATGCGGCCAGCAGGTAGATCAACCGGCGGCCATGCCAGACGGCGAAGATTCCGAACACGACGCTCCACGCGGTGAAGTAGATCGCGAGGTCGGTGATGGAACCGCCTTCGGTGCGCAGCAGCAGCGGCGCCGTGTACGAACCGGCCACGGCGAAGAGCGCGTACATGTCGCTGCTGAACGCGCGGCAGAGCCAGAGCGAGGCCGCGCAGACGATGAGGATCGCGACGCCGGCCTCGCGCACGCCGATGATCTGGTGGTACAGATGTCCGCCGTAGATGGCGAGGAAAAGCACGGCGACACCCGCCGCGGGGAGCAGGCCGGCGTACTGTCGGTTCACCGCGCGCATTGCAAAACCGGCGGCGACGAGCACCACGCCGAAGGTGGCGGCGAACGCCACTTGGCGAATGGGCGTGAGCCATCCGTTGTCAATCGCGAGCCGGATGAGATACGAGGCGGCGAGCACGAGGGCGAGCGCGCCGCCCCAGCCGAGGATGCCGCCGATGAGCTTGGCCTCGCCCTCCGCATGTGGCGGCGGAGCGACGCGGGGGCGCGTCGTGATCGGGGGTGGTGGCGGCGCTGCAGCCGTTGATGGTGGAAACGCGGCGAGGCGCGACGGAAACTCCGCGGCAGCCTCTGACGTCGGTACAGCCGCTGGCTGCGCCGCCGTCGGCGGCACGAGGGTCTGCAGCACGCGTTCGATGCGCGCCACACGGTATTCGAGGCCGGCGAGTCGGAGGTCGTCGCTTTCAGACAGCATGTGATCCTCGCAAGGGTGACGCGCTGATAGTGGCGGGCGTCAGGCGTTCGCGCCAGCACGAGCGCCTGCGCGCGACGTGAACTGCCCAGAATAGCAACCGCTCGTGGACTCCCTAGGGCCACGAGGCTACACTCCACTCCAGAGCCGCCGCATCGGGCGGCGGCCAAGCCCGCTGATGCCCCACTGATACCGGAGCAAACGATGAACTGGAGAGCTGCTGTGGCTGTCGCGTGCGTCGCCTTCGGCATGCTGACTCTCCCGCTGCGGGAGCGCGCGGTGCTGGGCGCGCAATCATCGGTGACGACGAGCGCGCCGACGAAGACGACGGGCAAACTCTATCGCTTCACTGCGCGCTACGACGGCCGTGCGTTCATGGAAGGCACCTTCGAGATCTACTCGGACAGTATCACCGTGCGTGTCATGGGCGGATTCTGCCGGCCCGTCAACCGGCTGCCCAAGAAGGACGCACTTGGAGAGTCGTTTCGCTGCGAGGGTGGGCAAGGTCCGCGCAACGTCGTCATTGGAGTCAGCCGGGTGGCTCCGGAACGACAGTCGAACTGGAGTGGCACGCTGGAAGTGCAATCGGCAGGGAAAGACGAGTGCATCATATACAACTATGACGCAACCGGCCGACAGACGACATGCGCCAAGACGGAGCGACGTCCTGTTACCAAGGAACAACAAGTCGGCGGGATTCTCGAGGTGCGGGACAAATAGCGCGGCGGGCGTGGACGCGAAGCGCTCATCGGGCGAGATTTCCCTTTCACACCGCCGCATCCAGCGGCGGCCTTGAACCGAGCACGACACCCAGCCGCGCCCACTTCCCGGTCACGCTCATGTCCCGCCCCGACGTCCTCGAAAAGCTCGTCTCCCTCTGCAAACGCCGCGGTTTCATCTTCCAGTCCTCCGAGATCTACGGCGGCACGGGCTCGGTCTGGGACTACGGCCCGCTCGGCGTCGAGCTCAAGAAGAACGTCAAGGACGCGTGGTGGCACGCGATGGTGCGCTCGCGCAATGACGTCGAGGGACTCGACGCGGCCATCCTGATGCACCCGCGCGTCTGGGAGGCGAGCGGCCACGTCAGCGGCTTCAACGATCCGCTCGTGGACTGCAAGGCGTGCAAGGCGCGCTTCCGCGCCGACCAGCTCGATGACGCGTCGTGCCCGCGCAAACCGAGCAAGAAGCCCGGCGAGCACGGCGACTGCCAGCTTACCGAGCCGCGCCAGTTCAACCTGATGTTCAAGACGTTCATGGGCCCGGTGGAAGAGACCGCGGCCGTCGTCTACCTGCGGCCGGAAACGGCGCAGGGGATCTTCGTGAACTTCCTCAACGTGCAGCAGGCGCGGCGCCAGAAGGTGCCGTTTGGCATCGCGCAGATCGGCAAGGCGTTCCGCAACGAGATCACGCCGGGGAACTTCATCTTCCGTACGCGCGAGTTCGAGCAGATGGAGATGCAGTTCTTCGTGGATCCTCAGGCGCCGGAAGGGAAGACGAATGACATGGCGTGGTTCGAGTACTGGAAGGCCCAGCGCATGGAGTGGCACCTGGTACTCGGGCTCGATCGCGATCGCCTCGAGTTCCACCAGCATGACCACGGCGAACTCGCGCACTACGCCAAGGCGGCGTTCGACATCCAGTTCGACTTCGGCGGCACACTGGGCTTTCAGGAAATCGAAGGCGTGCATCACCGCGGCGACTTCGACCTCGGCCGCCATCAGGAATATTCGAGCAAGCGGATGGAGTACGTGGATCAGGTGGCCAATCGCCGCTACATCCCGTATGTCGTCGAGACGTCGGTGGGCGCTGACCGCGTGACGCTCGCCCTGCTGTGCAACGCGTACGCCGAAGAGTCCGTCGAAGGTGAAAGCGAGGGACGTGTGGTGTTGCACCTCAAGCCGACACTCGCGCCGGTGAAGGCCGGCATCTTCCCGTTGACGAAGAAGGACGGCCAGCCCGAGATGGCGCAGAAGATCCACGCCGAGCTCAAGACGCTGTTCCCCGTGGACTACGACGACGCAGGCTCCATCGGCAAGCGCTACCGCCGGCAGGACGAAGTGGGCACGCCGTTCGGCATCACGGTGGATAGCCAGTCCACGCAGGATGGCACGGTCACCGTGCGCGACCGCGACACGCTGGCGCAAGACCGCGTGGACGCGTCGCAACTGCGCGCGTATCTCTCGGCGAAGCTCGTCGGCTGATCGGGAGATGGCGCCGATGATGGACGATGGCCTCGACGCGCTGCGGGAGCGCGGCGAGGCCTTTCTCGTCGAGCTGTCGCGTGAGTACTACGAGGCGCACGCCGGGTTGAAGGGCGAAGCGCAGTTGCAGCCGATCTTCGCGAAGCACGCGCGCGCGTTCGACGACGAGGCGCTGGCGATGGCGCGCGAGCGGTTTCGCGACGCTCGGGCCGGCAGCGACGGCCACCGTTCCGCGCGCATGCTCCTCGACTGGCTGGTCGAGTCGCGCTGCGGGCGCGAGCTGGCCGCGCTCGAGGAGCGCGAGATCGCGTGGGAAGGTGCGGCAACGATCACGCTCCTTGACGGCACAGTGGAGCCGTACCAGCGCGCGGCGATCACCGTCGCGAACACGCGCGACAAGCGCGAACGACAGACGCTCGACGACGCGCGGGCGAAACTCGTCGAGGCCGAGCTTGCGCCGATGAAACTCGAGCGGTTGCAGCGTGAGCATGACGTGGTCGCGTCACTCGGCATAGCTGATAACTACATCGCGACGTGGGAGGCGCTGAGCGGTTTTGAGATTCGCCCGCTGCGCGACGCCTGCGCGCAGTTCCTGCGCGAGACGCAGGCGATGTGGGACGACGTGCTTCCCGAAGTCCTCAAGAGCGGGCTCGATCTGTCGCCGTCGGAAGCGACGCGCGCCGATGCGATCGCGCTGATGCGCGCGCCCGAATTTGACGGCGCATTCCCTGCAGTGGCGATGGAGTACGAGGTACGCCGTGCCGTCGGGGAAATGGGCACGGACCCGTTCGCACACGGCCGCGTGATCTTCGACACCAGCGACCGACCAGGCAAGCGCGCGCGGGCGTTCTGTTCGCCGGTGCGCATTCCCGACGAGGTGTATCTCGTCCTGCGGCCGCACGGCGGCCAGAACGACTGGACGACATTGATGCACGAACTCGGCCACGCGCTGCACTTCGCGAACATGGGGCGCGACTTGCCGTTCGAGTTCCGCTGGCTCGGCGACAACTCGGTCACCGAAGGGTACGCGATGCTCTTCGACCACCGGTTGCAAGACCGCGGGTGGCTTGCGCGCTACACGGAGTTGTCGAAAGCCGAGCTGCCCACGTACCTGCGCGCGGCGGGATTCGAAGAGCTCCAGTTCCTACGGCGCTACTGCGCGAAGCTCATCTACGAGGTCGAGCTGCACGCGGGGACGATACCGTGGCGCTCGTTGCCCGACTTGTACGTCGAGACGCTGAGTGGCGCGACTGGATTCCGGTATCAGAGTGCCGATGCGTTTCTTGACGTGGATCCGCGGTTCTACGCAGCGCGCTATCTGCGCGCGTGGCAGTTGCAGGCAGTGCTGAACGATGCGCTGCGCGAGCGGTTCAACGAAGATTGGTGGCGCAACCCGAACGCGGGGCCGTGGATCGAAGCCGAACTGTTCGGACACGGCCAGCGCGAGTTGGCGACGGAGCAGGCGGAGCGGATCGGGGCGGGATCACTGACGTTCGCACCGTTGGTGAGGGGGATAGAGGCGTTGCTGAACAACTGATGGTAGTAGGTAGAGGGTAGATGGTAGATGATGGCCGCCGCCGCTCGCAGGATCTACCATCTACTCTCTACCATCTACCATCTGCCGTCCACCATCTCTCCAATGCTCCGCGCAGACAGTAAGTTTGATCCAGCACCCAATCGAGGACCTTCCCCCATGATCCTGTATCTCAACGGCCAATACGTCCCCCGCGAGCAGGCGCTGATCCCCGTGGAAGACCGCGGGTTCATCTTCGGCGATGGCATCTACGAGGGCGTGCGCTCCGTCGGCGGCAAGATGTTCGAGTGGGCGGCCCACGCCGCGCGCATGGACAACGGCCTCAAGGGACTGCGCATCAACTTCAATCGTGCGCAGATTGACGCCCTCGAGGCAGTGTGCGAGCGCGTCGTGAAGGAGAACGAACTCGTGGACGGTGAGGCCTTCCTCTATCTGGAAGTCTCGCGCGGCGCGGCGCCTCGTGCGCACAACTTCCCGCCGGCGTCGGTACAACCCACGGTCTTCGTCTCGGCGTCCAAGCTGGTCGTCCCGCGCAAGATGCGCGACGAGGGCTGCTCGGCCGTGACATTCCCCGACATGCGCTGGAAGCGGCGCGACTGGAAGACGGTCAACCTCCTCGGCAACGTGCTCGCGCGGCAGGCGGCATACGAAGCCGGCGCCTATGAGGCGATCCTGCACGAAGACGGCATCGTCACCGAAGGCGCCGCGACCAACTGCTTCGCCGTGTTCGACGGTGTGTTGCGTACGCATCCGCTGACGCAGCGCATCCTGCCGGGCATCACGCGCATCGTGGTCATGGAGCTCATCGCCGAGTTCAAGATGCCGCTGCTGGAGGAGCCGATTCCGTTCGCTCAGCTCGCGCAGGCCGACGAGATTTTCGTTTGCGGCTCGACCACTGATATCACGCCGGTGGTGACGCTCGACGGCACGAAGATCGGCAGCGGCAAGCCGGGGCCGATGACGGTGAAGCTGCGCGACGCGTTCGAGGCGCGGCTGTATCAGGCGGCGGGGGCCGGCCGTTAGGGGATGCCGCCCCGCAAGCGCTACTTTCCACGCCGGCCGCTGCCGTCGCCCGCGCCGGCGGTGCCGCACGAACGGCGCGAGCTCGACGCGGTGCGCGACATCGTGCACGCGGCGGTCAGCGGGGAGTCGGCTGAGGAGTCGCTCCAGTTCGCGCTCGACCGCATCGCGCCGCAGTTGGGCGCGGCGCTTGGCTCGGTCTATCTGCTCGACGGCGCATCGGAGCTGATGCGCCTCGTGGCCGCGCACGAGTGGCCGGAAAAGTACCGTCCGTGGCTCGGCTCGATGCGCGTGCGAGTCGGCTTCGGCCCAAGTGGTGAAGCGGCGAGCGAACGCCGCGTGATTGACGTCCCCGACGTCTTCGCTGATCCCGACCTCGAAGACTGGCACGACGTGGCCCGCGAACTCGGTTTCTCGGCGATCACGGCGCTGCCGCTTGTCGCCGCCGGGCGCGTGCTTGGCGTCGCGACGTTCTACTTCCACGAATCGCCGGGCGTCACGAGCGAGGCGCGGGCGCTGCTGCGTCTCGTGGCGGACTTGCTGGCCGCGACCGCGGAGCAGGCCGCACGGCGTGACGAGTTGCGCCGCGTGAACGTCGCGCTGCAGGAAGCGACGGCCGAAGTGGAACGCCAGTTCGCGGCGGTGGACAGCGCGCGCCGCGCGCGCGATGACTTCCTCGAGGGCGTCTCGTTCGATCTGCGCGCACCGCTCGAGGCGCTGCTCTCGAACCTCACGCAGTTGGAGCAGGAAGTGTCGGGCCCGCTCACTGAGGGCCAGCGCACGGAAGTACGCGCCGTGCGCGGATCGGCCACACTCGTGCTCGACCTCGTGCAAGCGCTTCTCGACTTTGCGGGCGCACGCCGCGGCGCGCTCGAGCTCACCGTGGACGAGTTCGATCCCCGCGTGCCGATGCGCGACGCCGTGCGCGATGTCGGCGCGCCGGTGGTGGGCGTCGCGGTTTCGTCGGTGGAGCCGTTGCTGGCGTTGCCTCCGATGCGGGGCGATCGCGCGAAGATTGTCCGCCTGCTGGTCACGCTGATCGAGCACGTGCTCGAGAAGGCGCGGTCGGACCGCGTGGAGGTGACGGTGGATGCGAGCGACGGCCGGGCGCGTTTCCGCGTTCAGGAGGTTGGCGGCCGCCGCGCCGACACGGCCGACGACGAGGAGAGCGGTGAGGAGAACGGCGCGCTCGTGCAACTCGCGTGGGCGCTCGATCTCGTGCGGAGCGTCTCACGGCTGATGGGCGGCGCGGTCACGACCGAGGCCGTTGGCGAAGGCCGCACCGCGTTCACGTTGGACCTACCGTTGGATGGACCGCCGAGCGCTGACGTGGCGCGCGGTTGAACCTTGAGGACACAGACCCAGCATGCACAACCAGTCGCAGCGCACGCTCCAGAGCCATCGCACCAGCGCGTCGCCGGCCGACGTCCTGCGTGCCGCGCGCACGTTCTTTGCGCAGGAAAGTTCGATCTACGCGGCATTCGTCGAGAAGGAAGGGCCCAACCATCTTGTGTTTCGTGGGCAGGGCGGTGAAGAGGTCGTCATTGCCGCGTTCGCCGATGCCGGCGCCACCGTTGTGAACGGGTCGTCGTACATGTTCGACCAGCAGGTTGCGCGCTTCCTGACGACGCTTGCGCCCGCGGCGTAGGCTTCCACTGGCCGGCACGTGAGCGTCGCGTTCATTTCGCACGCCGACTGCGGGCGGCACGACACGGGGTGGGACCATCCCGAGCACGTCGGGCGCCTGCGCGCGATCACGCGCGCGCTACGCGACGACGTTGAGCTATTGATGCGCGTGGATCATCGCGAGGGCCGGCACGCCACCGCCGCGGAACTTGCGCTCGCGCATGATGCCGCCTACGTGGAGTCGGTCCGCGTGGCGGCCGAGGGCGGCGGCGCACGATTCGACGCCGACACCGTGGCCAGCGAGGGCTCGTGGGACGCCGCCACTGCTGGCGCGGGCTGCGTGCTCGACGGCATTGACCTCGCCGTCGCCGAAGGCCGCCGGTCGTTCTCTGCCGTGCGCCCGCCGGGGCATCACGCCCTGCGGGCGCACGCGATGGGCTTCTGCCTGTTTGGGAACATCGGCGTGGGCGCGCACTACGCACGTGCTCGCCATAATGTGCAGCGCGTGCTGATCGCCGACTGGGACGTGCACCACGGCAACGGCACGCAAGCGCTGGTGCAGGACACCGAGGACATTCATTTCGTCTCCATGCACCAGTGGCCGTGGTATCCGGGCACGGGCGCGGCCGACGATCACGGGCCGAAGGAGACCGTCTGGAACGTGCCGATGCCGGGCGGACTCAAGGCGTCGGACTACGTGCGCGCCTTCCTCGCCGCGGTAGACGTGGCAACGCGCGGCTGGACACCGGACCTCGTGCTGATCTCCGCGGGCTTCGACTCGCTCAACGGCGACCCGCTGGGCGGCTTCACGCTCGAGATGCCCGATGTTGCGACGCTGACCCGCGAGATGGTCGTCCGCGCGAAAACGTGGTGCGGCGGACGCGTGGTGAGCACGCTCGAGGGCGGATACGTGCCCGATCGTGTGGCCGAGGCGTCGGTGGTGCATATGCGCGCCCTCGAGGACTGACCGAACCTCGTGCGTCGGCGGGCTCGCGCTTGCTCGCCCGTTCGCGCACACGGTAGCTTTGGCACGGGCGCTTGATCACGCGCGGAGGATCTCTTGGGTCGTCGCTCGACCGGCATGTTTCGCATTCGCAAGACGCAGCCCGTCGCGATCATAGATGAATCGCGACCGCGCGGCTGGTACCGACCGTCCAGCGGCGCGGTCGTCCGTGACGTGGATCCGCGCGACATCGAGCGCTGCCTCGCCGATGCGGGCGGCTTCCTCTGGGTGGACATCAATCCGACGAGCGCACCGCAGGTGGCCATGCTCGAGAAGATCTTTCACCTGCATCCGCTCGTCATCGAGGACACGCTGAGCCCGAATGGGCGCGTGAAGGTTGAAGAGTACCCGGGCTACCTGTTCGTCGTCGTGCGCGCCGTCCGCTACGTGAGCGAGACGGAGGATCCGCACGACATCGAGACCTACAACCTCTGCTGCATCCTCGGCGCGAACTATCTCATCACGCTGCACGGCACGCACGCGCCGGGAATCGAGACGGTGTGGGAGCGCGTCCAGCGGTCGCCCGACCTGCTCGAGCGCGGCTCCGCGCGCATGATGCACGCGGTGCTCGATGCCTCAGTGGACGCGTATTTTCCGATCGTGGAGCAGCTCGACGACTTCATTGACAACATCGAGGAGCGCGTCTTCGCGCACTTCGACCAGGCGGCGCTGCACGACATCTTCGGCGTGAAGCGGCTCGTCCTGCAGCTACGCCGGCACCTCGCGCCGCAGCGCGAGGTCTTCAGTTTCCTCACAAATCGCCCGAGCGCGCTCGTGCCGCCGGAGGTGCAGGTCTACTTCCGCGACATCTACGATCACATCATCCGGCTGAACGAGTCCATTGACACGTACCGGGACCTCGTGGCGTCGGTGATGGAGTCGTACCTCACGCAGGTCTCGAACCGGCTGAACATCGCGACGAAGAGCCTGACCGTCGTCGCGACCCTCAGCGTGCCGTTCGTCGTGGTGAGCGGCATGTGGGGGATGAACTTCGCGAACATTCCGCTCGCCAACTGGCCGCATGGCTTCCTGGTGATGTTCCTGGGACAGCTCGCGCTGGGCGGCGCGCTCCTCTGGATGCTGCGGCGTCGCGGAGTGCTGTAGCGTGTTTTGCCCCGAATGCGGCACCTGGAACCGCGGCGGTGCCGCCACGTGCGTGCGGTGCGCCGAGGCGTTGCCCGACGTGCCGGCGCGCCCCGATGCACCCGACGCGCTCATCACCGCGCTGCGCCAGGCCACCGGCAACCGGTATCGCGTGCTGCGCCGCATCGGCTCGGGCGGCATGGCTGACGTGTACCTCGTCGAACAGGAAACGCTCGGGCGCCCGCTCGTGCTCAAGGTCATGCATGCGCACCTCGCGCGTGACGACGAAATGCGCGAGCGGTTTCGCCGTGAAGCCGAGGCGGCCGCGCGGCTCGTGCACCCGCTCATCTGCGTGCCGTTCGACTACGGCGAGGTGGGCGAGATGGTCTATCTCATCATGCCGCATCTCGGCGGCGGCGGACTCGCGGAGCTGCTCGCTCGGCAGCGCACGCTCGCGCCGGAGCGCGTCGCCGAGATCGGCGCGCAGGTGGCGACGGCGCTTGACTACGCGAACCGCCACGGCGTCGTGCATCGCGACGTGAAGCCCGACAACGTCCTCTTCGACGAGGACGGCAATGCTTACATCACCGACTTCGGCATCGCGACCGCGCAGTTCCACGCGCGCCTCACCGCATCGGGCCGGGCGATGGGGACGCCGCACTACATGGCGCCGGAGCAGGCGATGGGGCGCACGCTGGACGGCCGCGCCGACCTGTACGCCGTGGGCGTCGTGATGTACGAGTGTCTCGTCGGCTTCCCGCCGTTCGACGCGGCCGACGCCTTCGCCGTGGGCTACAAGCAGGTGCACGAGGCGCCGGTCCCCCTGGTCGAGGTGAACTCCGCGGTGCCGCCGCGGCTCGCCGAGATCGTGATGCGCTGTCTCGAGAAGGCGCCGGAGGCGCGCTTTCAACGCGGCGCCGACCTTGCTGCCGCGCTCGAGGCGTGGCTGCACGAGATCGGGGTCAATCGCGAGGCGCGCATGCGCGCGAGCACTCCCGCGGTGAGCGCGCCCCCGGTGCCGTCCGGTTCGACTCCCACGCCGACCCCACGGGCCACGGACCGGCCATGACCGCGCGGCTGGTGGATGTCGCGCTGCCGCTCCCGCTGTTCCGCGCGTTCACGTATGCCGTACCGGACGGACTGCGGCACGCGGTGAGCGCGGGCGCGCGCGTCGTCGTGCCGTTCCGCAATCGCACCGCGATGGGCATCGTGCTCGGCGAAAGCGCCGGAGATTCGCTCGGCGGCGCCGAAGCCAAGCCCATCATCGATGCGCCCGACGAGCAACCTGCGTTTCGCGCCGACCTGCTGGCGGTGGGGCGGTGGATGGCCGACTACTACGTATCGCCGGTTGGGCTCGTCCTGCGCGCGGCACTTCCCGCCGCGATGGGCCGTGCGCGCCGTGCCGACCCGCCGTTGCGCACGCAGCGCGTGCTGCGTGTCTCCCAGCCGCTCGACTCGCTGCTGCAGCGCGACGCCGTCTTCAAACGCGCGCCTCAGCAGCGTGCGCTCTTTGAGCTGCTCGAGTCACTCGGCGGGCAATCACCGGTGGCGCATCTCATCGAGCGGCTCGGTTGCACCGATGGTGTCGTGCAAGGGCTGGTGAAGCGCGGCGTCGCCGTGGTGGTGCAGGAGCCCGTGGACCGCGACCCGTTTCTCGCGCGCGCCGCGCCGCCTCCGGCGGCCGTCACGCCCAGTGACGCGCAGCGCGGCGCGATCGCCGCGCTGCGCGGCAGCGCGCGCGGAGCAACCTTCCTCCTCCACGGCATCACCGGCAGCGGCAAGACGCTGGTCTACATCGAATTCCTCAAGCACGTGCTGCACGACCGCGGACAGAGCGCGATCGTGCTCGTGCCGGAGATTGCGCTCACGCCGCAGACGGTGGACCGCTTCCGTGCCGTCTTCGGCGATCTCGTCGCCGTGCTGCATTCGGGGCTCAGCGACGGCGAACGCTACGACGCGTGGCGCGCGCTGGAGCGTGGCGACAAGCGCATCGCCATCGGCGCACGGTCCGCGGTCTTTGCACCGCTCGCCAACCTCGGCGCGATCGTCGTGGACGAGGAGCACGAGACGACGTACAAGCAGGGCGAATCGCCGCGCTATCACGCGCGTGAGGTGGCGATCGTGCGCGCCCGCGAGGCAGGCGCCGTGGTCGTGCTCGGCAGCGCCACGCCCAGCCTCGAGAGCTGGACGAATGCGCAGTCGGGCAAGTACCACCTGCTCTCGCTTCCCGCGCGCGTCGGTGGCGGTGCGCTCCCCGCGGTGCGCATCGTGGACTTGCGCACGGAGACCGGACCCGGCGCGCCCGCGAGCATGCAGGCACTGCGGCGCATCATGAGCGCGCCGCTCGAGGCCGCGCTGCACGAACGTCTCGCGCGTGGCGAGCAGAGTCTGCTGCTGCTCAACCGGCGCGGCTTCGCGAACTTCGTCACCTGTCCGGACGGACATGTGGTGACGTGCCCAAACTGCGCCATCTCACTCACGTACCACCGCGCACCCGAACGGCTCATCTGCCACTACTGCCAGCACGCCGAGCCGCTCGCGGCGACGTGCCGTGAGTGCGGCGCCGAGAACATGAAGCAGCGCGGCGTCGGCACACAGCAGGTGGAGCGCCTGCTGAATGAGCGCTTTCCAGCGGCGCACGTCTCGCGCATGGACGTGGACACGACAACGGGGAAGTGGGCGCACGCCGAGATTCTCGATCGCGTGGGGAGCGGCGAGGTGGACATCCTGCTTGGCACGCAGATGATCGCCAAGGGACTCGACTTCCCGAATGTGACGCTCGTCGGCGTGATTGACGCGGACATCGGCATCAACTTGCCGGACTTCCGGTCGAGTGAACGGACCTTTCAGCTACTCAGTCAGGTCGCCGGACGGGCCGGGCGCGGCCCCAAAGGCGGCGAGGTGATCATCCAGACGCGCACGCCGGCGCATCACGCGGTGGTGTGCGCCGTGCAACACGATTACCTGCGGTTCATCGGCGAAGAACTGCCCGCGCGCGAGGATCCGCCGTATCCACCCACGCTCCGGCTTGCGAACGTCGTCATCAGCGGGCTCGATGAACTCGCGGTGGCGGCCTGCGCGCAGCAGGCGGCCGACTGGATGACGTCGCGTCTCGCCGCGCTGGGCGGCGCCGTGACGCTGGTCGGTCCCGCGCCGTGCCCGATCGAGCGCATCAAGGGGCGCTGGCGCTGGCACTTGGTGCTCAAGGCGACGCGGCCGGGCCCGCTCACGCAGTTGATGCGCGCGTTCCTGACGCGATTCGACCTCCCGACGGCGCACGAGATGCGCGTGACGTTCGACCGGGATCCCGTGGCGCTGCTATAGCCCAGTCGGGTGGAGCCGAGCCCGGCAGACGGCTAGATTCCTGCGGGTGACCAGCCTCCTGGAAGTCACCCATTCTCGTCGCCTGCCGCTTCCCTGCGGTGCCGCCAGCGTTGTGGCGGCCGGAGCTCCCTAGATGGACGAGACGCGCGCCCGATTTCTCGCAGCGATCGCCCAGCGTTTGGGGTCCGATCGAATCGTCGAACTGCACCTGTTCAGTCCGATCCGGCAGGGCGCGCTCGAGACGGGCGTGGCGGTGGTGGCCGCGGTGCAGCAGGAACACGCGATGCCAGAGAGCGAAATGCCGCCGGCAGCCGTGTCTGACGCATCACCGCCAGCAGTCGAATCTGACGCATCAAGGCCCGCGACCGACAACGATCGCGATCGGCTTGAAGTTCTCACCGCACGCTATCGGCTCACGCGCAAGGGCCCCGATCGCGGCAAGTGGCTCTTCGAGATCGCCGCCACCGCGGACGCACCGCTGGCCACCGTGGACGCGGTCGCGCGCGGCGTGACCCTGCGCTCGAAGGATCTCACCGAGAGCGAGCGGTTCAGTGGCGAGCAGCTGCGCGAACTCCTCGACAGCCCCGCGGGGCGGGCGCCGGCCTAGTGGATCGCTTCCGCGAGTACCTGCGCGAACACAAGCTGCCGGTCACCGGGCAGCGGCTCGCCATCGCCGACATCTTGCTCCGAGCCGAAGCGCACCTCTCGGCCGATGACGTGGCCGCGCTGCTCGCGAAGAAAGGGCACAGCGCGGGCCTGGCGACGGTGTACCGCACGCTCGACTTGCTCGTGGCGTCGGGCCTTGCCGTCGAGCGCGACTTCGGCGAGGGGTTCAAGCGCTTCGAGGCCGCGCGCGACCTGCCGAACCACTATCATCTGACCTGCACCGTCTGCGGCGCCGTCATCGAGTTCTTCGACGAGCGCATTGGCGACGTCATCCGCCGCACCGCATCTGCGCGCGGCTTCGTGCCCGCGCAGCACCGGCTGCTTGTGCACGGCACCTGCCGCGCCTGCCGCAAGACGCCCCACGTCCAAGACCGGAGAACGTTGTGAACGAACCGGCCACGCTCGGACTTGCCATCGCCTTCAGCGCGGGCCTGCTCAGCTTCCTCTCGCCCTGCGTGCTGCCGTTGGTGCCGAGCTACGTGACGTTCATCACCGGCCTCAGCCTCGAAGATGTGCAGCGCTCGCGCCGCATCGCCCTCGTCCATGCGCTGTTCTTCATTCTCGGCTTCACACTGATCTTCCTGGCGCTCGGCGCCAGCGCGAC